>CAZFXB010000013.1:0-19479 GCA_964522835.1 uncultured Oscillospiraceae bacterium | reverse complement strand
GCCTGATAGCCATTTTCAACTGCTTGCAGCATGGCACCCAGAGCCACCATGGTTTTACCGGAACCTACGTCGCCCTGTACCAGCCGATTCATGGGTACACCGGACATGAGATCCTCTGAAATTTCTGACAGGGTACGCTGCTGTGCTCCGGTCAGAGAAAAGGGGAGCTGGGTATAGAAATTGGCCGGAATGGGTTTGGAGCAGGGGTAATTGGTTTTCTGGCTTCGTCGGGATTTCAAAAGTCCCAGCCCCAACGCATAGAGGAAAAATTCTTCAAATACCAGCCGCTGCCGGGCCTGCTGCAGTCGATCCATACTGGTGGGCCAATGGATTTCGTGGTAGGACTCATATACCGGAAGAAAATCTTCCTGCTGCATAATATTTTGAGGGAGCAGCTCCCGAAGATCTCTGCCACAGGCCTCCAGTGCCTGATGGATCAGCTGTTGGAGCAGCTTGGAGGTAAGTCCTTTTGTAAGGGGATACACCGGGATGATCCGCCGTGTGACCACAGGGGGGCTGTCGGCCGGTTCCACCACCGGATTTTGCAGCTCATAGCGTCGCTCATCTCCTGCCAGAGCTCCGTAAAAATAGTAAGTGCATCCGGCCTTGAGCTGGTCTGACATCCAGGGCTGATTAAACCAGGTAACACGGAGCCTGGTTGTATCATCGGAGATGGAACATTTTGTGTAAATCAGCCCTTTCCGAACATAGCTGGTTCTGGGGGTAGATACCACCATGGCCTGAAAACAGGCAGGCTCTCCGGGGACAAGCTGGTTTAAGGGGAGAAATTTGGTGCGATCCTCGTAGTTTTTTGGAAAAAAACAGAGTAGATCCTGAATTGTTACTATGCCCAGCTTTTGAAGCTGCTGGGCTCGAACCTCACCGACCCCTTTCAGGGCGGTGAGGGGATCGGAAAGTACCATGGGTGCCTCCTTAAATTCTGGCTACACCGGTTTCTCTGGCGGCTTGGGCAACAGCCTGTGCCACGGTGGGGCCAACTCTTGGGTCAAATGCGGGGACAATGATGTAGTCCGGAGAAAGCTCCTGGGGCGTTACCAGTCCGGCCAGAGCGTAGGCAGCAGCAAGCTTCATTTCATCATTGATATCGCTGGCACGAACATCCAGGGCTCCCCGGAAGATGCCAGGGAAGGCCAGCACATTGTTGATCTGATTCGGGAAATCACTGCGGCCTGTGCCCACCACGGCGGCACCGGCGGCTTTTGCGGCATCCGGCATAATTTCCGGGGTGGGATTTGCCATGGGGAAGAGAATGGCTCCGGGAGCCATGGAACGTACCATATCCTCGGTTACGGTACCGGGGGAGGATACGCCGATAAACACATCTGCGCCGCAAATCACATCCTTCAGGCTGCCTTTTTCCATGGTACGGTTGGTGATTGCAGCGATTTCTTCTTTTGCGGGATTCAGGTTTTCACGGCCCTCATAAATGGCACCGGTGCGGTCACACATAATCACATTGCGCACACCTACGGAAAGGAGCAGCTTGATGATGGCGATACCGGCAGCACCGGCACCGGAGGTGACAACCTTAATGTCCTCTATATTTTTCCCAACCACCTTTAAGCCGTTGATGAGGGCGGAGAGCACCACAATGGCCGTTCCGTGCTGGTCGTCGTGGAAGATGGGAATATCGCATTTTGCCTTCAGCTTCCGCTCGATTTCGAAGCAGCGAGGGGCAGAGATATCCTCTAGATTGATGCCTCCGAAGGAGCCGGAGAGCAGGTAGGCGGCATTTACAAATTCGTCAACATCCTTGGTTTTCAGACACAACGGCACTGCGTTAACCCCGCCGAAGGCTTTAAAGAGGACGCATTTTCCCTCCATAACCGGCATACCGGCCTCGGGGCCGATGTCACCCAGGCCCAAAACTGCGGAGCCATCGGTGATAACAGCTACCGTGTTGCCACGGCCTGTCAGGCTGTAGCTCAGGTCGGGATCCTTTTGGATTTCAATACAGGGCTGGGCCACGCCGGGGGTATAGGCCAGGGAGAGATCGTCTTTGTTCTCAACCTTCATTTTCGGTACAATATCCAGCTTACCCTGCCAGCTGTAGTGGAGCTTCAGGGATTCTTCTGCGTAATTCATGTTGTTCCCTCCGTTGGAGTAGTGTTTTTTCTTATTATACATCACAGGCCCTTCCGGAGCAAGAAAAAACCGCCTCAATCAAAAGATTGAGACGGTTTTAAAGAACAAATTAGAGGCTGTTCAGCTTCTGGGCGATGCTGCTCTTCTTGTGGGCAGCAGTGTTCTTGTGGAGGATACCCTTGCCGACGGACTTGTCGATGGTGGCAACGGCAACCTTGGCGGCAGCAGCAGCAGCTTCCTTGTCGCCGGCAGCGGCAGCAGCCTCAAACTTCTTGACATTGGTCTTGAGCAGAGACTTGTTCGCCTTGTTTCTCTCGTTCTCAGCCTTGGAAACGAGAACTCTCTTCTTGGCAGATTTAATGTTAGGCACGTAAACACCTCCTCCACAAACAGACTAAAGACGCAATTCGTCTAATAAAAACTACCATGCAGACTTAGATTATACACGGTGAAACATCAAAAATCAAGTCTTTTTTTCAAATTTTTAAAAAATATTGTGGTAAATTTGGGCGGTAGGGACTAGATGTGGTGAGGTGGGGGGAAGATAAAGGGCAAGGGAGGGATTATTACTTGGAAATACGCACAGATTTGGCCGTTGAACTGACGGAGGCACTGGATGAGGGGCAAGGACTGCCCAGGGGAATACGAGTTCGGACAGAAGAACGGTTTGGCGCAGAGGCTACGGTGGTGGAGATCACCAGCCGTGCCGGAGAGAAGGCACTGGGCCGACCCAAGGGGGTGTACGTAACCATAGGGCTGGAGCCGGTACT
The DNA here is from genome assembly GCA_964522835.1 of uncultured Oscillospiraceae bacterium. Lineage (GTDB taxonomy): Bacteria > Bacillota > Clostridia > Oscillospirales > Oscillospiraceae > HGM13006. The sequence goes on along the minus strand of CAZFXB010000013.1, from coordinate 16,603 downwards.
ACGGCGGGAACGGGACAGCTTTTCCTCCGCAGTAGAGGCAATATCCGGATATATCAGAGAACTGCTGGGGCTGCCGGAGCATTTACCGGTGCTGGTGGCGGGGCTCGGAAATCGGGCCATTACGCCGGATTCGGTGGGCCCTCTTACTGCAGATCATATTTTGGTTACAAGACACATGGTCGAGAAGATACCGGATACATTTGGGGGATATCGTCCCGTAACTGCCCTGGTGCCGGGGGTGTTGGGAACAACGGGGATGGAAAGCAGCGAAACGGTACGTGCCCTGGTGGAGAAATCCGGAGCTGCGGCGGTGATCGCCATTGATGCCATTGCGGCCAGGGATACCCGGCGGCTTTGCAGCACGGTACAGCTCAGTAATACCGGGATATCGCCCGGTTCCGGCATTGGAAACCACCGGAATGCACTGAATGAGGGGACTCTGGGGGTTCCTGTGATCGCTGTGGGTGTACCCACTGTGACGGATGCGGGTACCTTGGCACTGGATGTTCTGGAACAAGCCGGGGTGGAGCCAGGGGAGGATATGTGTTTTTCCACAGGGATGATTGTCACCTGTTCTGATATCGATCGGCGGGTTCGGGAGGTGGCAAGAGTTTTGGCCTATGGGGTGAATTCTGCCCTCCAAAGGGGACTCTCTGTTGAAGATCTGGAGGATTTAACATTTTAAATCGTTTTTAAGTGGGTAACAAAATTGTAACCTGTCATAATGTCTGTTATGTTAACGGCGTATTCATTTTCGGAGTGAATGTGGAAAACTGAGGCCGGTGTGGAAAACTATGTGGATAATGTGTAAAACCATTGCAAAACCATGGATTTTTATTTTGCTGATTTTCATAGAATGTGAACGAATTGTGTATAGGTTTATGCATATTTCAAAAAATAATGGAGTTTTTGCACCTGTTATGGAAAACCAAGAAAATCGAACCTTTCGTAAACGAAAAATATATCTTCCCCAAAAATCGGCAGGGCCTCCTGATGAGAAGGTCCTGCCGAAATGGATTTTTATGGATCGAAAATGTTTTTATCACCCAACTCATCACTAAGGAGCCGAAGCTTTTCCAGGATCCGCTCCTGCTCAGAGCCCTCTGCCGGGGTGGGGCAGTAGTCATTGACGCCGGAGGAAGAGGAGACGGAGCAGGGAATGATGCTGATTGCATCGTTTTCTTCCACGCTGTCCCCGTATAGGGTAAAGGTCTGCTGGAAAATCATGCAGTCATAGTCTGGAGGATTGGCGTTGCCCCCAAAGCAGAAGTTTCCAAGACTATAGCAGATATAACGGCCCTTGTACACCTCTACACCTTGAAGTACATGGGGGTGATGACCGATGACCAGATGGGCACCTGCGTCTATAGCGGCATGGGCCAAAACAATCTGGTCGGCCTCGGGGGTGGTGTCCTTCTCCAGGCCCCAGTGGAAGTTTGCAATAATCAGCTGGGCACCCTGAGATTTCAGGGTCTGAATATTCTTCTGAAGGAGCTCCAGGTGTTCCGGCCCCTCGTAGACGGTAAACTGGCCGGTGAAGCCCACTTTGACCCCGTTTATCTCCATAATCAGGGTGTCCTCGAAGCCGAAATGGGCAATATGGCCCGTGTCCAGTGCAGCTTTTGTATCGGAAAAACCTTGATCGCCATAATCCTGGGTGTGGTTGTTGGCCAGATTTGCCACATCTACAGAGGCAGAGGTGAGGATATCGGTGTAGCCCGGCTCACCTTTAAAGGCGTAGGTTTTGTCTGCACGGAGGTCAGAATTGGTGAGGGTACCCTCAAAATTTACCACGGTGAGATCATCCTGCGAAAAAATATCTTTTACATTCTGCAAAAAATATGCTGCACCTTTTTGGTCATAGGCTTCGTTCAGGGATCCGCTGTAGCCCAGATAGTCGTCCATCCCCAGGGTGCAGTCTCCAGCGAAGGTTAAGGTCAGAGAGATGGGCTCCGGTGTGGGCCTTGGGCTGGGACTTGCGGTAGGGGAAGGGGAAGCATTCAGACTTTTGGCTTCATTTTCTCCGGACGAAAGACGGGGCAATGTGACCAGCACCAAAATCAGGAGCAAAGTTAAAGTTAGAGTCACAATGGCCCAGGGCTTTTTCGCCTTCAACTGGTTCTTAAAATAAATTCCGGTGGCCAGTGGTAGGAGATACACCAGTCGCCAGCGGTTTTTCCTGTTTTTCAAATGGAACACCTCCAACGGCTTCATTATACCATAAATACAACACAGAACAAGAAAAAATGAAGGTTTCTATGGATTTACATGGAATTCTTCGCTATAATGTGGATAGAAAACAACAGGAGGTGGAGCTTATGGCTCTGATTTATTCCCCCAACCAGGAATTTCACCTGAAAATTGTTCCCGGTGATGTGGGCAGGTATGTTTTTCTGCCGGGAGATCCGGGGCGGTGCGAGAAAATCGCAGAGCATTTTGATGACTATCACTTTGTGGCCTATAATCGGGAGTACAAAATCTATACCGGAACCCTGAATGGGGAGAAGGTGTCTGTATGCTCCACCGGCATCGGAGGGCCCTCCGCATCCATTGCATTGGAGGAGCTGCACCACTGCGGTGCGGATACTTTCATCCGTATCGGCTCCAGCGGAGGTATGGATCCGGAGGTGCTGGGTGGCGACGTGGTTATTGCCACAGGAGCCATCCGCATGGAGGGAACCGAAAGGGAGTACGCACCGATGGAGTTTCCGGCGGTGGCAGATTTTGATGTGACCCTGGCCCTGCGGGATGCGGCGAAAAAACGGGGAAACCGGCACCATCTGGGGGTAGTCCAGTGCAAGGATGCCTTCTACGGTCAGCATGATCCGGATTCCATGGCCATGGGCTATGAACTGAAACATAAATGGCAGGCATTTTTAAAATGCGGTGCCAAGTGCAGCGAAATGGAATCGGCGGCTCTGTTTTTAGCTGGTGCGGTTCGCCGTGTCCGGGTGGGGGCTGTTCTGATGGTGTTTGCCAATCAAACCCGACGGGAAATGGGGCTGGAGGATCCCCAGTGCTATGATACGGAGGAGGCCATTGCTACGGCGGTGGAGGCCGTTCGTCTGCTGATCCAGCGGGATAAGGAGGAAAACCATGAATAAGAAAAAAGCGTCTCAGATGATCGCTGGCCTTGTGAGCATTTGCAGCATTATCAGCATTGTTTCCTCTGTTCGTGCCATTCTGGAGGCAAGGCGCATTGGGGGAGCGTTTCCCGTTTCCATGGTGCTCATGTCACTTGTTACAGTGGCCTGTACGCTGGTGATTTGGCACGGGGTTCGAAATATGGAGGACTAAGCTGTTTTTTGAGCATTTTTTGATTGCAATTTTACATATCACCCGGTATACTGTTTATGGTCTTATGGCCCAATATTGCGTTGTATCCGCAGGGCGGAACGACAGCAGGAGGAATTTAATATGGAAAAAAAGAAAACGACAAGTCTCAAGTATCTGACGCAGCTTGCACTGTTGGTAGCTATTTTGCTGATGATGAACGTAACAGGTCTTGCCATGATTCCGCTGCCCGGACAGTACCTTTCTATTATGACTGTACCGGTGGCTGTGGGAGCCATGATTTTAGGGCCTTTGGCTGGTACGGTTTTGGGTACGGCCATGGGCTGCATCAGCTTTTATACTGCCATTAAAACCGGATTTGCAACCATGACCATGGCGGGGTATTCTGGGGCTACTATGGTGGCACTCAGCTTTCTCAACACTGTCCCCACCCGTGCGCTTATGGGATTCTGTACCGGTTGGGTGTTCCGGCTGCTCCAGAAGGTGGACCGAACCAAGACCATCTGCTACTATGTGGGTGGCATTGCGGCCCCGCTGCTTAATACCTTGTTTTACATGACGGTGCTGGTGGTTGTGCTTTTGAATGCCCCCACCGTGGAGGCCCTGCTGGGTGCGGAGCTTCTTGCCAAGCTCCAGGACAATGTGGTGCTTTTTGTGGCGGCTTATGTTGGCGTTCAGGCTCTTATTGAGGCGGCAGCGGGCTGTATCATCAGCGGCTCCATCTGCAAGGTGTTGAAGGTGGCTCTGAAAAAGTAAAGGAGTTTTTCCATGAAAGAAATCGGAATTATGGAGGTTGGTGGTTTTCGGGTTGGCCATGCTCAGAACGAAGAAGCTGGCACCGGAATCACCGTGATCCTCTGCGATAAAATGAGCCCGGCAGGGCTGGATGTCCGTGGCGGCGGCCCCGCATCCCGGGAAAGTCAGATCCTAAACCCGCTGATGAATGCGGAGGGAATCAATGCGGTGGTGCTTTCCGGCGGCAGCGCATTCGGTCTGGATGCCGCAGGGGGCGTTCAGAAATATCTGGAGGAACGGGGCGAGGGCTTTGCTGTAGGCCCCATCCGGGTGCCTCTGGTGTGCCAGAGCTGTGTTTTTGACCTGGGGGTGGGACGGTACGATGTTCGGCCCGATGCCGCCATGGCCTATGAGGCCTGCCAAAACGCCTCCTATGATGCCCCACAGGAAGGAAATGTAGGCGCCGGTACCGGCTGCTCCGTGGGCAAAATTATGGGAGCGGAACGGGCTATGAAAACTGGCTTCGGTACTTATGCTGTTGAGGCTGGGAATATCCGGGTTGGTGCCATGGTGGCGGTAAATGCGGCCGGGGATGTTTGCGGCCCTGACGGAAACGTGATGGCGGGATTGCTGTCTGATGACAAAATGTCCCTTTCCTCCTCCTTCGATGCTATGGTTCAGGGGCTGGAGGTGCAAGCTGGGGCCAATACCACCATCGGGCTGATTGTTACCAATGTGAAGCTGCCCAAGGCGAGACTTTGTAAGGTGGCGGGAATGGCCCACAATGGCTATGCCCGGGCCATCCGTCCGGTACATACCTCCGGGGACGGAGACAGCATCTATGCCCTCAGTACCGGTGAGGTGGAAGGCAGCATGGATGCGGTAGGGGCTCTGGGAGCCTACGCCATGGAAATAGCAATCCGCCGGGCGGCGGAGAAAGCCACCGGAGCTTACGGCTATAAGGCCATGTGTGATCTTTAAAATTTTTTATATTGGGGGCTGTCGCTGGTTGGACAGCCCCCTTTATTTTCAAAAAACGAAATTTGGTCACAGTGGGGACACATGGGAGCCTATAATGGAAGATGAAAGGGGGAAAGAACATGGCAGATCGAATTCTGATCGTGGAGGATGAACCGCTGCTGCTGGAAATTCTGTGTGACTATTTTAAGTCCAAAGGGGATGAGCCTGTAGGGGTGCAGAATGGTATGCTTGCCCTCAATTATCTGGATGAGCATAATGTAGATGCCATGCTGCTGGACATTCTCATGCCGGAGGTAGACGGATTTTCTGTCTGCCGGGCAGTGCGGAAGGACAACAATGTACCCATCATCTTTCTAACGGCTCTGTCCGACGAGGACGACAAGCTCCGGGGCTATGAGCTGGGCGCAGACGACTATGTGACCAAGCCCTATTCCATGGCGGTGCTCTATGCCAAGACCAAGGCATTGATTGCCCGGAGCCGGGGAATCATGTGTACCGGAGGGATTTTGTCCGTTGGCGGGGTGATCTTAAACCTGAACACCCGCCGGGCTGTCATTGACGGAAAGGAAGTGGAGCTGCCCAACCGGGAGTTCCTGCTGCTCCGCTGCTTCCTGGAAAACAAAAATCAGGTGCTCTCCCGGGAGCAGCTTCTTCGGAAGGTATGGGGCTATGACTATGAGGGCGACGAGCGGACGGTGGATACCCATGTGAAAAAGCTCCGGGCCAAAGGGGTAAATATCGAAACCCTGGTTCGGGTGGGATATCGGTTTCGGGAGGTGCGGAAATGAAAAAAAGCGTTGACCGATTTATTGTGACCATTTGGGCTGTAATGGCGGCAGTTTGTCTGCTGATTCAGGTGCTTATTTGTTGTTCCGCAGCGGGAACCATTCAGAAAAGTATGATTTCCCAGCTGAAACAGAATTATGAGGAGAAATATCGACAGGTCTTGTCCATTTCTGACAGGGGTGAAGCCGATACAAGTACGCTGGTAGCGGAGTATCAGAAGGTACTGACAGAAAAAACGGAGCTGAACTATGGGTATACCGATGGTGCCGTTCTTCAAAAAGCAGATGGTGTTCTGGTGACACAAAGCCGGAATATGCTCTATTGTACCTTTGTCAGCAGAGATGGGGAACATGAGATTGTGCCCATGGTGTTCCTGGAGGACAATAATGCGGATGTGGGATACATTATGCTCCAGGGAATTCTGTCAACGGGTGACGTAGATACACTGGGCACCAAAATTTATCGAGGATTCTGGCAGGATGGGTATTTCTATGTGACCTACCTGGAAATAGGGAGAAATTATATAGAATATCAGACCAATGGGGAAATTCCGCAGAATGCGGAGATAATTTCCTATCAGGTGGGGCCGGGACAGGAGTATCGCAGAGTTTCCGTAGAAAAGTGTATTAAAGGTGTGGCTGCAGAGGCGATCAGCGGAACTGCTGAGCTCTACGATGTGAAGAATATCGATTATTTGTCCCAGTGGAAAAAGACGGACGCTCTGACGGAGCGGTTGTGCACTGCAACCCTGAAGGAATCCATGGAGGAAACCTTCCAAATCCAGAAAAAAGGGCTGTTTCGCACCTTTGTGATGGGATCTGCCATGATTCCGGATCCGGAACAGGTTTTTGGAGACAGCCACGGATTTTGCTATACCTACGGTGCAGAGTTTTCACCCTTAATGCTCAGCTTAAAGGATATGCTGGGCCGTGGAACCTTGATTTTCCCCTGGCTATTTGTGATCTTTGGGGGCGTGATTCTTACATCACTTTACAGGATTACCCTGGAGAAAAAGCTCCGGGGCTATCAGGATGAAATTCAGCGGCAGGCCCAGGCTCTAAACTATGCTAAAAATGCGGAAAGCTCCCGGCAGGAAATGGTCAACGCCATTGCCCATGAACTGAAAACTCCTATTGCGGTGCTCTCCTCCTATGCCGAAGCATTGCAGGAGGATATTGAGCCGGAGAATCAGAAAAAGTATTTGTCTGTGCTCCGGCAGGAGACGGAGAAAATGGATCGGATGGTGCTGGAGCTTTTGGATCTGAGCCGACTGGAGGCAGGGCGGTATCAGCTCCAGCGGGAGAATTTTGATCTCAAGGAGCTGGTAGAGGAAAATCTGGAGCCGCTGGAGGGGGAAGTCCAAGAAAAGAGGCTTACGATAGAAATTCAGGCGGGCGAAGTGCTTATCAATGCAGACCGATACCGTATGGGGCAGATCGTGGAGAATTTTATGACCAATGCCATTCGGCACACTCCGGAGGGTGGAAAAATCGTGATTCGCATTGGCATGAATGGAGAGACATTGTCTGTGGAAAATGAAGGAAACAGACTGTTGCCTGACCAGCTCCAGAAGGTGTGGGATACCTTCTGGCAGGGGGATGCATCCCGGAACAGCCGAGGCTCCGGCTTGGGCCTTTCCATCTGCAAATCCATTATGAGCCTCCACGGGGGCAGCTGCAAGGCAGAAAATACGGTCTCCGGGGTGCGGTTCTCGGTGAACCTGCGGGAGGAAAAAAGGACCGTGGTGCTGCGGGCCATGCCGAAGGAGGATGTGACGGAGATTCAGTATCCCATTGCTCAGGAAAGCACCAATATTAAGCTGATTTTCTCTCAGCTGGGGCTGCTGGAAGGGAAAAAGCTCCGGCGGGAGATCAAGGCGGGCACCATCAAATGCGGCGATCTGACCGTGGTGAAGGAAACAGCCAAGGTAGAGCCAGGCATGGTGGTCTCCTGGCAGGAGTATCGCATTACCGTATATCTCGATAACGATATGAAACGGCGGGCACTCCTTTCTAATCAGTTCCAGCCCTCGGGACGGCTGGGCAATGTGCCCGGTTATGTGGGCACCACCAGCCATATGGGCAGATAAGAAATATTTTCCCCGGGAAACCGACAAAATGCTTCGGTTTCCCGGGGATTTTTACGCTTTTCCCGGAAATTGGGACGATAATTTTGCGCTGTGAAAAATATGGGTGAAAGGGGTGTTTTTTAGAAGGGAGGTGAGGGTATGAGCGAGACCCTGTGGGCAGCATTTTTCAGTGTCATCGGCAGCATGGTTGGAACACTGGGAGGAATTCTGGCTTCGGCCAGGCTGATGAACTATCGCATCGACCAGCTGGAGCATAGAATAAAGGAGCTGGAGAAGCTTGTAAAGCGGGTGTTTGATTTGGAGAAGAAAAGTGCTGTGTATGAAGAGCGATTTCGCTCCGGTATGTATCAAAGAAAGCAGCCGGAGCAAAGACCAAACTAGGAAAGGAAGATTACGATGGATAAAATTGATTGGAAACGAAAGCTGACCAGCCGGAAGCTGTGGGCAGCGCTCATTGCAGTGGGCATGAGTGTAATGACCTTGTTTAATGTGGACTCCATGACCCAGGCCCATGTAGAGGCCCTGGGCTGGGGTGTGGCGGCCTTGATCGCCTATATTGTGGGTGAGGGCCTGGTGGATGCAGGAGGGAAGAAGTGAATATTCTTTTGATCGCCGGTCACGGCGCAGGAGACCCAGGGGCCATTGGCCGGGTCAATGGGAAAACCTACAAGGAAGCGGATTTGACCCGACAGGTGGTTTCGGGGCTTGAAAAATATCTAAAGCCTTATGCCAATGTAACGGTATACCCCACGGGGAGCAATGCCTTTGATGACCAGCAGCTAGGGAAGTTTCTGGGCCTTGGAAAAGTAAAGAATCAGGATTATGTGCTGGAAATTCACTTCAATGCATCCACGGCTGACAGCGGGAATGGAAAGGTGAAGGGGACGGAGGCGTTCGTTACCACCTCGGAGGCTGGCGTTACCGTGGAGCAGCAGATCCTTGCAAATCTACAGAAGCTGGGCTATACCAACCGGGGCGTGAAGCGGAAGAACTGGTCTGTTATCAACGCTGCAAAGCGGGCCGGAGTCAGTTCCTGTCTGCTGGAGGTGTGCTTCATCGACGATGGTGACGATATGGCCCTTTATGAAAAAACAAAGGCCAAGGCGGCAGAGGCCATTGCACTGGGTGTGGCAAAGGGATTTGGTCTCTTGAAGGCGAAGGAAGAAATAATCGTGGAAGAAAAGAGCATGACACCGGAGGAGGCCATTGAAATCCTTCGCCAAAAGGGGATCATCAACACACCGGGCTATTGGCTGAAGCACTATGGGGACCTCAAATACCTGGATGCGCTGCTTGTAAAGCTGGGGGAATATATGAAGTAATGGCTGGGGCCGTCTCCAAGGGGGATGGCCCCAAAAAATAAGAAAAAATTTGCAAAAAATACTTGCCTTTTCTGCTTCACTATGCTAGAATACTCAGGTATGTGCGATAAGCCATGCAGAGATTACGGGCGGTCCGCTGCCACGCCACATAGGGAACATATGTATGGCATTACTTTGTGGTACGAACGTCCTTTAAAATGAGGAGGATTCTATTATGGATCTCATTAAAATGCTGGATCAGCAGAACATGAAGCCCGAGCTTCCCGAGATGAACGTAGGCGACACCGTCCGTGTTCATGTCAAGATCAAGGAAGGTTCTCGTGAGAGAATCCAGGTGTTCGAAGGCACCATCATCGCCAAGAAGCACGGCGGTGTGGAGCAGACCATCACCGTTCGCCGTCTGAGCTACGGCGTTGGCGTGGAGAAGGTTTTCCCTGTCCACTCCCCCAACATTGTCAATGTGGAGACCGTCCGTCGTGGTAAGGTCCGCAGAGCAAAGCTCTACTATCTCCGCAATCGTGTCGGCAAGGCCGCCAAGGTCAAGGAGAAGATCTAAGTTCCGTAAAAAAAGGAGCCTTCGGGCTCCTTTTTTTATATGAAAAATTCCCCTTTTCAGTTCAAATGTCCTGTGTTATAATGGAGGGTACAATCGGCGTATTGTAAAGTTCTCAGCCTTGTTGGCTGTATACTCCCAAGAAAGGTATGGGATTTATGCGAAACAATTCAAAAAAGAAGCAGGAAAAGGAACAGACAAGTCTTTCCTTAGAATTGTATAAGGTTCTGTCCGACATCATTGGCTGTCTCATCTTTGTGGTGGTTCTGTTTGTGTTTGGGTTCCGCCTGGTGACGGTGGTGGGACAGAGTATGTACCCCACCCTGCACGAGGGGGATAACCTGACCCTGATGAGCAACTTTATTTATGAGCCCCAGGTGGGGGATATTGTAGTGCTGAAGTCTGAGGCCTATGACCGTGGCCCACTGGTAAAGCGGGTCATTGCAGATGAGGGCCAGACAGTGGACATTGATTTTTTGACTGGAGAGGTTTGGGTGGACGGAGAATTGCTTCAGGAGAGCTATATCAACGAACCCACCCGGCGAAACGATGGTACTCAGTTCCCGTTGACGGTGCCGGAGGGCTGCATTTTCGTTATGGGAGACAATCGCAACCACTCTTCTGACAGCCGGGATCCCAGCATCGGCTGCGTGGATAAACGATATGTGCTGGGAAAAGCGCTGTCCATTGTGACACCATTTTCGAGATTTGGAGGCATTGAATGAACATTCAGTGGTACCCCGGGCACATGACAAAGACCCGGCGGCAGATGGAAAACGATATTCGCTTGGTGGATGCGGTCTGTGAGATTGTAGATGCCAGAATTCCCATGTCCTCCCGGAACCCGGACATTGATGCCATTTGCGGCAGTAAGCCCAGGCTCATGATCCTGAACCGGATCGATATGGCTGACCCGGAGGCCACAAAAAAGTGGGCTGCCTACTTCCGGAACCAGGGCATGGTGGTGCTGGAGACGGATTGCAAGAACCGAAAGGGCACAAATCAGTTTGCCCCCAAGGTGCGGCAGCTCCTAAAGGATCAGCTTGAAAAGTACAAAGAAAAGGGCATGGTGGGCAGAACCCTCCGTGTCATGGTGGTGGGGATTCCAAACGTGGGAAAGTCCACTTTGATAAACCAGGTTTCCGGCAGAAAATCCGCCAAGGCGGAGAATCGACCCGGTGTGACCCGGGGAAAGCAGTGGGTCACAGTAGAAAAGGGGCTGGAACTGCTGGATACCCCCGGTATTCTCTGGCCTAAGTTTGAAGACCCTCAGGTGGGCTTGAAGCTTTCCTACACCGGGGCCATTAAGGACGATGTGGTGGATATTGAAACCCTGGCCTCCAACCTGATCGATCTGCTGGGGAGGAAATATCCCCAGGTGCTGGAAGCCAGGTATAAGATCACCGTGCCGGAGAAGTTTGAAGGCTTTGAATTGCTGGAGCTCTGCGGCAGAAAACGTGGTATGCTGATTTCCGGGGGCGAGGTGGACACAGAGCGGATGAGCCGGGTGCTGCTGGAGGAATACCGCAGCGGTAAGCTGGGCCGTTTCACCTTTGAATTCCCGGAGGATTTAGGAGGCAACGATGGCGAAGAAGGAATATGAGCAGGTTGACCTGTGGGAGATCCACAGAACCTATAAAGACCAGGGATATCAGCTGATCTGCGGTGTGGATGAAGCGGGGAGAGGCCCACTGGCGGGGCCGGTGACGGCCGCTGCTGTGATTCTGCCGGAGGGGTATGAGATTCCCGGTTTAAACGACAGCAAACAGCTCACAGACAAAAAACGGCGGGAGCTGTATCCAATTATCAAAGAGGAAGCCATTGCCTACGGCATCGCCTTTGTGGATGAGAAGATCATTGACGAGGTGAACATCCTGAATGCCACATTTATGGCCATGAAGGATGCCATTTCTCAGCTCTCTGTGAAACCGGATCTGGCCCTCATCGATGGAAATCGGGTGTCGGATTTTGGCGTAGAGGCCATCCCTGTGGTAAAGGGGGATGCCAAGGCGGCGTCCATTGCCGCTGCATCCATTTTGGCTAAGGTGGCAAGAGATGACTATATGGAGGCCATGGCGGAGCAGTACCCGGGCTATGGATTTGAGGTACACAAGGGCTACGGCACCAAGCGGCACTATGCCGCCATTGAAGAAAAGGGGATGTGCCCCATTCACCGGAGAACCTTCTTGAAGAAGTTCTATGGGGAGAAGTAACGAATTAGGCGCCTGGGGCGAGGAAAAAGCGGCACGATTTCTGGAGCAGCAGGGATTTACTGTTTTAGAGCGGAATTTCCACAGTCGATTCGGAGAGATTGACCTGATTGCCGAAATCGATGAATTTCTTGTTTTTGTGGAGGTTCGACTGAGAAAATCAATCCAGTTCGGTACGCCGGAGGAGACGGTGGATCATCGGAAACAGCAGAAACTGCGACTAACAGCGGAAAGCTATCTTCAGAAGCACCCCACAATGAAGCAACCCCGGTTTGATGTGGTGGCACTCTATGCCAAGGATGGCATGGACACCCGGCCCCTGCCGGTGAAGCATATAAAAAACGCATTTTAGTATGGAAGGAACGATTCCAATGAAATATTTATCCACCAGGGATGCCTCCCTGCGGAAGACGGCGGCGGAGGTCATTGCCCAGGGCCTGAGCCGTGAGGGGGGATTGTTTACCCCTGTTCAGTTTCCCAAAATGCCGGAGGGCTTTCTCGCAAACCTGATTCCCATGACCTATCAAGAGCGGGCGGTTCAGGTGATGAAGCTGTATCTGGAGGAATTCTCAGAGGAGGAGCTCCGGCAGTACGCTGCCCGGGCCTATGCTTTTGGGGAGAAGTTTGATACAGAGGCTGTGGCTCCGGTGTATCATCTGACAGAGGGAACTGAGATTCTGGAGCTGTGGCACGGCCCTACCTGTGCGTTTAAGGATATGGCCCTGCAAATGCTGCCCCATTTGCTGACCGCCTCCCTGAAAAAGACCGGTGAAAACCGAACCGCCTGCATTCTGGTGGCCACCTCTGGGGATACGGGAAAGGGAGCCCTGGAGGGGTTCCGGGATGTGGAGCATACCAGGATTTTGGTGTTCTATCCCAAGGATGGGGTTTCTGACATTCAGAAGCTTCAGATGGTTTCTCAGGAAGGGGACAACGTGGCGGTTTGCTCCGTTATCGGTAATTTTGATGATGCCCAGACCGGGGTGAAGAAGATTTTCTCTGACCCGGAGATGCGGGAAACTTTGAACCAGCGTGGGCAGTTTTTGTCCTCGGCCAACTCCATTAACTGGGGACGGGTACTGCCCCAGGTGGTTTATTATATCTCCTCCTACTGCGATCTTGTCCGGGATGGACGGATCTCCATGGGGGATAAGGTCAACTTCTGTGTGCCTACAGGCAACTTTGGCGATATTCTGGCGGGATTCTATGCGAAGACCATGGGCCTGCCGGTGAACAAGCTGATTTGCGCCTCCAATGCCAACAACGTTTTGACTGAGTTCATTGAGACTGGTGTTTATGACCGGAATCGGCCCTTCTATACCACCCAGTCTCCCTCTATGGACATTCTGGTGTCCTCTAATTTGGAGCGGCTTCTTTATCAGCTCTCCGGTTCCGACCAGGTGGTGCGGGAATACATGAATCAGCTCAATACGGAGGGCCGGTATCAGGTTTCTGATGAACTGAAAAGCAAGATCCTGGAACATTTTGCCGCAGGCTGGTGCTCTGACCAGGAGGCCGCCGACAGTATTGCCAAGGTGTTTGGCACCGAGGGCTATCTGATGGACACCCATACGGCGGTAGCTTACAGTGTGCTGGAGAACTATCGGGATAAGACCGGGGACAAAACCCTGTCTGTGGTGTTGTCCACAGCGTCCCCCTATAAGTTCTGCGGCAGTGTGCTGGAGGCTATGGGCGTATCCGAACTGAAAGAGGGCACTGAAATTCTCTCTCAGCTGGAAGAAAAGACAAGAACTACTGCACCCGGCCCCCTGAAAAAACTGGCAGGGAAGGCCATTCGGTTTACGGCTGAGACGGAAAAAGAGCAGATGTCCCAGGTAGTATTGGAGATGCTGAAATAATGGCACTGTATGCGATTGGAGATCTGCACCTGTCTTTTCAGGCCAATAAGCCTATGGATGTCTTTGGGGGCAACTGGAAAGGATATGTGGAAAAGCTCCGGGAAGGACTGAAGGTGATTACACCGGAGGATACCACCGTGCTGCTGGGGGATCTTAGCTGGGCCATGAGCATGGAGACTGCGGTGGAGGATTTTCGATTTATCGATGCCATACCTGGTGAAAAGATCATTCTGAAGGGAAACCATGACTACTGGTGGACCACTCTGAACAAGTTTCAGAAGTTTTGCCAGGCTAACGGCTTTGGTGAGATAAAGGTGCTGAATAACGCTGCCTTCACCTACGGGGATATCGCCCTCTGCGGAACCAGAGGCTGGTTCTATGAGGAGGAGAAGCATGGAGCCAAAGACGAAAAGGTGTTCAAGCGTGAGCTGATCCGACTGGAGACCTCACTACAGCTGGCGGGGGATAAAGAAAAATACTGCTTTCTGCACTATCCGCCCAAATTCGGCAGCTATCAATGTGACGAGATTTTGGAGCTCTTCTCCCGATATGGTGTGACCCGGTGTTACTACGGCCATCTCCATGGTGACAGTCACCGTCTTGCCTTCCAAGGGCTCCATTATGGCACGGAATACAGCCTGGTGGCAGCGGATTATTTGAATTTCTGTCCGAAATTGGTGTGCCTGTAAGAAAAAATGCGGGATTTCCTGCAAATAAATGAAAATTACCTATTGGAAAACCGGAAAATATCTGATATAATTGTAAGGCTGACCTGAACCATGGGACTACTATGCCCACAGGGAGGCAATCCATTATAAATTGTGGCAATTATGCCGTGAATACAGGAGGAAAAAACCTATGAACGTTAAAAGCGTAGAAAAAAATGAAAACAGCACTGCAAAGCTGGTGCTGGAGATCGAGGCTTCTCAGTTCCAGCTGGCTCTGGACAAGGCATATCGGAAGGTTAAGAATGATATCTACATCCCTGGCTTCCGTAAGGGCAAGGCTCCCCGTAAGATCGTAGAGCGTATGTATGGCGCCAATGTGTTCTATGAAGATGGCATCAATGAGCTGTTCCCCAAGGTTTGGGCTGAGGCTGTTGAGGCTTCCGAGCTGAACGTTGTGGGCACCCCCTCCGTGGATGACCTTAAGGTTGAGGACAACGGTACTCTGGTGCTGACCATCGACACCGCTCTGTACCCCGAGGTTACCCTGGGCGACTACAAGGGCCTGGAGATCGAAAAGGCTGAGACTGCTGTTTCCGACGAGGATGTTGAGGCAGAGGTTCAGCGTCTGGCAGACCGGAACTCCTCCGTGGCTACCGCTGACCGTCCTGCACAGCTGGGCGATACTGCTGTCATCGACTTCATCGGTTATGACAACGGCGTTCCCTTCGAGGGCGGCGCTGGCGACAACCAGAACCTGAAGCTGGGCTCCGGCACCTTCATCCCCGGCTTCGAGGAGCAGATCGTTGGCATGTCCGCCGGCGAGGAGAAGGATCTGGACGTGACCTTCCCCGAGGACTACGGTGCAGCTGAGCTGGCTGGCAAGCCTGTTGTGTTCCATGTGACCCTCCACGAGGTGAAGGAGACCATCACGCCTGCCATCGATGATGAGTTTGCTAAGGACGTTTCCGAGACCGCTGACACTCTGGAGGATCTGAAGAAGGAGCTCCGTGAGAAGCTGGAGAAGGAAAAGGCTGACGAGGCCGACCGTGCCTTCAAAAATGCTGCCATCCAGACCGCTATGGACAACATGACTGTTGTAATCCCCGACGGCATGGTTGAGGAGCAGCTGGACAACATGATGAACCAGTACGCTATGAGCATGCAGCAGAGCGGCTTTACTCTGGAGCAGTACTGCCAGATGATGGGCACCACCATCCAGGGGCTCCGTGAGCAGTCCCGTGAGAGCGCTGTTGCCAACATCAAGAACTCTCTGCTGATGGAGAAGGTTGCTGAGGTTGAGGCCATCGAGGTTTCCGACGAGGATGTGGACGCTGAGTTCACCAAGATCGCTGAGGAGAACGAGATGGAAGTGGAGAAGGTCAAGGAGATGCTTCCCGCTGCTGACCTGAAGGCTGAGCTGAAGCTTCAGAAGGCCATGAACGTTATCATCGACTCCGCTGTTGTAAAGGCCTGATTAGATTTTTCAATAAGTGGTTACAATTGACCCAACTGCGTTTTAAGGAGTTGTTACCATGAGTTTAGTACCCTATGTAGTTGAGCAGACCAGCCGTGGAGAGAGAAGCTACGACATTTACTCCCGGCTGCTCAATGACCGTATTATCATGCTGTCTGAGGAGGTTAACTCCACCACAGCCAGCCTGATTGTAGCACAGCTTTTGTACCTGGAAGCTCAGGATCCTGAAAAGGATATCTGCTTCTACATCAATTCTCCCGGCGGATCCGTCACCGACGGCATGGCTATCTATGATACCATGCAGTATATCAAGTGTGATGTTTCCACCATCTGCATTGGTATGGCTGCCAGCATGGGTGCTTTCCTGCTGTCTGCGGGCACGAAGGGGAAGCGTCTGGCTTTGCCCAATGCGGAGATTATGATTCATCAGCCCTCCGCAGGTACCCAGGGCCAGATCACAGATATGGCCATCCATCTGAAGCGGTTGGAGGTCATCAAGAAGCGGATGAATCACATCCTGGCTGAGAACTGTGGCAAGGATGTGGAGACCGTCACTGCCGACTGTGAGCGTGACAATTTTATGACCGCCGAAGAGGCCATGGAATATGGACTCATTGATAAGGTCATCTATC
>CAZFXB010000012.1:0-19830 GCA_964522835.1 uncultured Oscillospiraceae bacterium | reverse complement strand
GCACAATCCCTCCGAGCCGCCTGTGGGCGGCCCACCTCCCTTTAACAAGGGAGGCTCTGGGTGCTTCCGCACCAGTGCATCGCAATCTATTCCCTATTCTCTATTCTTTATTCTCTATTCTCTAATTCCACTGGCTTCTTGCCAGCATGATCAGGAAATAGGCAGGCACCACCAGCTTGCCGTCGCCGGTGCCGATGGACACCCCGGGCTTATTGTCCCCGTGGAAGTCGCTGCCCCCGGTGGGCAGCAGGGTATATTTTTCCGCCAGGTCAAAGAGTTTCTCCACATCTTTCTGGGTGTAACCGGTATAATAGATCTCCATACCGGAGAAGCCCGCATCCTGGGCGGTTTTCACCAGCTTGTCCAGCCCCGCCTTATCAAAGCCATACTGGAGGGGATGGGCCAGGACGGCCACACCGCCGCACTTTTTAATGAGCTGGGCTGCATCCCGGAAGGGGATCCGCTCTCGCTCCACATAGCAGCTCCGTCCCTTGGACAGATACCGCCGGAAGGCCTCGTCCACACTTTTTACCACCCCCAGCTCCATCAGGAACCGGGCAATGTGGGGCCGCCCCAAAACGCCGCCGGGGTTTTTCTCCTCCAACTGGGCCATGGATATCTCGAAGCCCTTGTTCTGAAGCTTCTCTACAATTTTTTCATTCCGGACCTGCCGCTTTTCTCTGACCCAGGTCTGGTATTCAAGAAGCTCCGGCGCATCCTCCCGGAGGAAATAGCCCAGCACATGGACATCCTTTCCCAAATAGTCGCTGGAGATCTCAATGCCGGGGATGATGGAAACCCCCAGCAGCTCACCCGCCTCGCCAGCCTCTTTGATGCCAGCCATGGTGTCGTGGTCGGTAATGGCAATGGCCTTCAGCCCTGCCATGGCTGCAAGGGATACGCACTCCAGAGGGGTGCGGGTACCGTCTGATGCAGTGGTGTGTATATGCATATCAATTTTATCCATTGAAAACAACCTTCCCTGTGAATTGTCAAAGAATATTTTATCATATTGGCCGGGAAAAGAAAAGCACTCAGCCATAAAAACCTGTCCCGGTTTTCCTTGGGGCTGCAAGTCTGGCCCTCGGTGCGGTTGACACTATTTTCCCACCATGATATAATACTTATTTGTTAAGAAATGAATAATAGTATAATTTATCCATAGAAAGTTGGAGGATTTTGTATGAAGACCTGGATCAAAAAACAGGCGATTCTACTTTTGCTGATCCTTGTGGGGATCGGGGCCGCAGTGGGTATCATATCCCAGCGGGTGGGCGTGGAAGCGCAAAGCAAAACCTATGATATTGTCATGGATTACGCCTCCCTGGAGGAGATGGTGAAAAAATCCGACATGGATATGGACTTTTGGCTGTCCTATTTCCGGGAGCTGGGCGTAGAGAAGTTGGCCATCCGGGAGGAAACCATCGATTCTCTCACCTCTGAATACAAGGGGATGCTCCAGGTTCAGTATCCGGAGAACATATTGGGCCAGTACGGCTGGCAGGATCGGTATCCGAAGCCGGTGCAGCAGGTTTTGCTGGAAAGCGAATACAGCAGTGATCTTCTGGTTTCCGTAGAAGATCCGGAGCTGTTCCACTGGATCAAATCCGCCCTGGACACCCGGACAGATCTGGATGTGTGGTGCTATCAGGCGGAAAACGGCGACGGCTTTTTCTTCCTCACGGGGGACGGCAAAAAGGTCACCGGCTATAGTCTGTTCACCCTGCCCATTGGGTTGGATCCGAAAAAGCAGGCTCAGGCCCAGCAGTACGGCTACACCCTGGTTCCCAGAACCTCTCCTGTGGCCAATTTAAACGGCGATACCTTTGCAGAGGCTGTTCTGGCAGACTACAAGGAAATCGGCACCCCCTATATCATCAACGGCAGTATGGTTCTGGGTGATGACAATAAAGCCACAGCTTACAAGCGGATGATTGAATTTCTGGAATCGGAACAGGTCACCCTGGGCATGGTGGAAAACAGCGACCAGAGCATGAACCAGGTGGGCACCAGTCTGAAAGCTCTGGTCGAAGAATCCGGCTACAACGCCCTTCGTGTGTTTTCCATGTGGGATTATATCCAGTGGAGGTATGGCTGGTACAACTATGACGGCCCCCAGGAGATCACAAACTGCCTGTATCGGGCCGCCTACGAGCGGAACTGTCGGCTGATTTACATGAAAATGATTCTGACGGAGGACGACAAAAACCCGGGCTCCTACGAATATGTAACTGAGCCGGAAGCCTACGAAACCATGCTGGGAGACTTTATGACCCGCATGAATGACCGGGGCTTTACCATGGAGACCATGACCGCCACCAGAAACATCTCTGTATCCTATGGGTCTGTGGTACTCATTGCACTGGGTGCGGTGGCAGCCGCAGTGCTGCTGCTGGCGCTGGTATTCCCCCTCGGCACAAAGCTTGTTTATCTTCTCACAGCCCTTGGGGCAGTGGGCGCTGCCGGAGTGCTCTATCTTATGCCCAACACGGGCCGTCTGATTTTAAGCATTGGCGGCGGTATTGTAATGCCTTTGCTGGCGCTGGTGGTGCTGGATCAGCTGCTTCGGCTGAGACAGCAGAAAAATTCTCTGATCGCCACCGTTCTTTCTCTGGCTGGTCTGGTGGCAATGTGC
The DNA here is from genome assembly GCA_964522835.1 of uncultured Oscillospiraceae bacterium. GTDB lineage: Bacteria > Bacillota > Clostridia > Oscillospirales > Oscillospiraceae > HGM13006. The sequence goes on along the minus strand of CAZFXB010000012.1, from coordinate 17,195 downwards.
CTTGTGGGCGGCCTGTTTGCCGCCGCCCCTCTGTCGGACTCAGCCTATATGCTGGAAATGGAGCTGTACCGGGGCGTAAAGGTTATGCAGCTGATCCCCATGGCAGGCTTTGTGTTCTATTTGCTCAAGTCCTACCTGGGCGGCTACTGCGGCAGAATCCTGCACCTGGCCCGGAATACCCGGAAGGAAAAGCTCCAGCAGGTGCTGGATGCCCCCATTAAGGTAAAGTATCTGCTCTATTTGGCTCTGGCCGCCGTGGTCATCAGCATTTTGTCCGCTGTGGGCGGCTATTACCTGGCCCGTACCGGACACTCCACCGATGTGGGCATGGCAGATCTGGAGCTGGAGCTGCGGAATCTTATGGAGTACTATTTAATCGCAAGACCGAGAACCAAGGAATTCCTGGTGGGCTATCCCTGTGTCATGCTCTATGTGTGGGCCAGCCGAAAGGATACCAGAGTGATGACCGTGCTCTCCTGGCTCTTTGGCTTGGGGGCCGTCATTGGAGCCACCAGCATTGTAAACACCTTCCTCCACATTCGTACCGCCTATCTTCTGAGCCTGGTTCGGGTTCTGATTGGTCTGGGACTGGGGCTGGTGATCGGCCTTATCTTCCTTGCCCTAGCAGAACTCATCTATCGATTCATTACAAAGAGGATAAACCATGTATAAAATTCTCGTATCCGGTTATTACGGATTTCACAACATCGGAGACGAAGCGGTGCTTCGATGTGTCACCGAGCAAATCCGCCACTGCCTCCCGGAGGCGGAGCTCACCATTCTCTCCAACGACCCCCAGGACACCCAGGAGAAGTATCAGGTAAAATCCATCCCCCGGATGTGCATCCACAAGGTCATTGCCGCCATTTTTAAAACGGATATGCTGATTTCCGGAGGCGGCAGCCTTTTACAGGATGTGACCAGCCGCAACAGCATTCTGTACTATCTGATGATTATTCTTCTGGGGCTGCTGTTTCGGAAGCGGGTATTCATCTATTCTCAGGGCATTGGCCCTATCCACGGAAAAATGAACCGCCGCCTCACTGCATTCTTACTCAAGCGGGTGGATGGCATTGCCGTCCGGGATGAAAAGTCCGCCCGGCTTCTGACGGAGATCGGTGTTCCACCAGAAAAGGTTTGCGTCACAGCGGATCCCGTTTTGGGACTTCACCCGGCAGACCCGGCCCTGGGCAAGCAGATTCTGGAGCAGCTTGGCCTACAGAAAAGTGCTGGCCGACCTCTGGTTGGTTGGGCCATAAAGGCCGGCGACGAAGCATTTTTGGAGCAGGTGGCCCAATCTGTCCGATATCTCAAGGAAATCTACCAGGCAGAATCCATCTTCATCCCCTTCCACTACGAACAGGATGCCAAGGTGATCGAAGCCCTGTCGGAGCAGCTGGGTGAGGACGCCTACTATGTAAAGGACAAGCACCTGATTGACGAAATGCTGTCCCTCATTGGAAATCTGGATCTGCTGATTGGGGTGCGGCTCCATTCTCTGATTTACGCCGCAGTGGCTGGGGTTCCCATGCTGGGAATCTCCTACGACCCGAAAATTGACGCATTTCTGGAATCCATTTCCTGTACCTGCGTCTCCTCCACCGGGGATTTTTCCCTACAGAAGCTGGCCCCCGCTGTGGACGATGTTCTGGCGCATCAGCAGGAGACCATAGCACAAACCAACACCAGGGTGGCCCAGCTCCGTCAGCGACTAAACCAAAACGAAGAGATGGTTTTGGCTCTGGCGAAACCAAAAACCCAGCCCAAAGCCAAAAAGAAAACCGGTGTGGCTTCTGTCATTGGCGGCGTTATGCTTATCACCGTTCTGGCTAAGGTCTTTGGCATCCTGCGGGAATCCGTTCAGGCCAGTGTATTTGGTGCCGCCGATGCCTACTACGCCGGATATAACAAAACCATTTATCTCTTTACCACAGCAGCCTATGCCATGTGTGTGGCGGCGGTTCCCATTATTACAAAAGAGATGGAAAAAAGCAGGAAGGATGGCATGAAGGCAGCCAACAATCTGACTACCATTTCTTTGCTGCTTTCCTTCCTGGCCCTGGGCCTTTGGGAGCTGTTTACCCTGAATCCCTTTGCAGGCATTTATGGCAGCGACCCCAATGTGCTCCCCTTTGTTCGGGTCATGGCCCTGTCCCTTCCTGTGATCGTGGCGGCCTACTTGATGGTGGCCCTGTTCCAGTCCCTTGATCACTTTACACTGCAAGGCAGCATGAGCCTGCCCCACTCCATTCTGCTCATTGGATATTTGGTGCTCTTCGGCAAGCAGGATCGGCTTATGACCTATGTGTGGCTGGTATGCCTGGCCTGGGTGCTGCAATTTCTCATGTGCCTTCCCTATGCCATAAAGGAAAAGTACCGGTTCCGGCCCCAGCTGGATCTCCGCTGCGGCTATCTTGGCACCTTTACCAAGACCAGTCTGGTAAACATTGTGGCCACCTCCACCTACCTGTTTTGCTATCTGCTGGATGCCTCCTCGGCCCAGGAGCTGGGTGCAGGTACCACCAGTGCCTTCTACTACGCAGACAAGCTGTTTACCCCCCTGGCTACCACCTTTATCTACAGCATCAGTTCTGTCATGTTCCCCAAGCTGAGCCGGGAATACACCAAAAATCAGGTGGAGGACTACAAAAAGTATGTCTGGGACATTACCAGCAGCACCCTGGTGGTAATCCTGCCCCTGTGTGCCCTTTTGATGGTATTTGGCGGGCCCATTTTAAAGGTGCTCTTCGAAAGCGGCAACTTTACGCCGGAAAATACCGCCGCCACCACGGATATCTTTGTGGTATATGTGTTGGGCATGGTGGGATTTGCGGCCATGGATCTTGTGAACAAAGCCTTCTTTACCATGGGCCGTTCCCTGGCACCCCTGCTGATTTCCCTGTTTACTGTTTTTCTGGATTTCCTGCTGAACGCACTGGTGCCCGGGGAGGGGGCCTTCATTGCCCTGACCACCGCCATTTCCATCACAGCAGGCGCCGTTGTCACCCTGATTGTCATGTTCCGTGGGGAAAAAATTCTGTATTTTGTCCCGATTTTAAAGTCTCTGCTGGCTTCGGGAGCAGCTGGCCTGGCAGCCTGGGTGCTGAAGTCCTGGTTTGTCTCCATGGAGGAAGGAAAGATTCTGCTCATTCTGAAATGCGGCTCCATCGGAGTTGCAGCCATGGGCGTGTTCCTTTTGCTGTGTGTGCTCCTTCGGCTGGACACGGTTACAGATGTACTGAAAAAACTGAAAAAGTGAGAAAACGGAGCCCCTGTGGCTCCGTTTTTGTATGCAGAGAAATTGCCCCGTCATTTTTGTGCAATACCGCTAAAATTTCATTTTTTATAAAAACTATATTGTCATTTCTCACGAAAAGTGCTATTCTAAAACTGAAGATGGGGCACTAGCCCCAAACTATATTTAGAAGGCGGTGTTCCTATGATTATTACAATTGGCAGACAGTACGGTTCCGGTGGTAAGGAGATCGGCGAGAAGGTAGCGCAGCGTTTGGGCTACACTTTTTACGACAAAGAAATCCTGACCATGGCCGCAGAGGACAGTGGATTTTCCGCCGCCGCCATGGAGCATTATGATGAAAAGCCCTCTGGCTCCCTGATTTACAGCCTGTATATGTCCGGAGCCGCCACCAGCGACACTCTGCCCCTGAATCAGCAGCTGGCCTTTGCCCAGTTCAACGTGATCCGAAAGGTAGCCCAGGGCGATAATTGCGTCATTGTGGGTCGGTGTGCCGATTACATCCTTCGGGAAAGGAAAAATCTTGTGACGGTATTCCTCCACGCCCCCATGGAGCACCGGGTCAAGCGGGTTATGAACGAAAAGGCCGTTACCGATCCGGCACTGGCAGAAAAGACCATCAAAAAGGCAGATAAGGCCCGGGCTGAGTACTACAATTTCTTCACTCACAAAAAATGGGGCGAAGCCGGCAGCGCCATGCTGTCTGTGGATACCTCCATGCTGGATACCGACGGTATTGCGGCCCTCATTGCCGATGCTATCACCATGATCGAACGGAATAAATAAGCCCATATGTGTTTCAGGAGCTGTTCCCAGCGGGAACAGCTCCTGATTTTCTGTCGTATCACGCATCAAATTGGTACCAGCCAGAAGCTTCCCCTGGGGGAAGCTGTCAGCCCTCAGGCTGACTGATGAGGGTGCAGGAAGCAGCTGCAAGCTTCAACCATCTCTGGCGAACTCGTACTGTGTCATTCCCTCATCCACCACCGCCTAAAGGCGGCGGTTCCCCTGGAGGTGAATTGCCCAAAGGGCAAGAGAAACCACCCTGGGGTGTCCCCCAGGGGAAGGTTATTGTGCTGCTGCACCGTGCATAACGGGGTTCTGATCCACCTCAAAACATCAATTCACTTTCATCCAATGGCCTGTTTTGAATAAACATGATAAAGTAAATCGGCATATACGTTATTTTTCCCTTACATTTGACGATTCGATCATTGGATAGTACATAGGCCTTTTGAATATGATATTCCTCGTTGTTCACAAATCCGCTTAGAGCACTGTGGATGGTATAATCTTTCCCGGATTTTACTTCGATGGGAACTACAGATAAACGCTCAAAATCGTCAATCAGATAGTCTACCTCGCCCTTGCTCCGATTATCATAGTAAAACAGTTTATGACCATGGGCAATCAGTTCACTGGCTACCACACTTTCGTAAACAGAGCCCAAATTGATAGAGCTCACATCATCCAAAACCGCACGAATATTATTACCATAAAGAACGCCGGATAAGATCCCCACATCATTCAGATAGAGCTTCAACAGGTTTTTCCCTTCTGATTCTGATAATGGAAATTTTGGATTCGAAATTGCCTGCACGTTCAGTGCAATCCCCGCACTAATCAGATATTCGAACTCATCTTCATAATCTGAATACGTCTTGCCTCGGCGGTTCTCAATTTTTTGAACCACCACCCGCTTTTTCTTGTTCTCCATATTTGAGGGGATCAAATCATAGATGCGGCGTATTTTCAGCTTTCGCCCTTCGTCATATTTTGACGCATCCACCGCATAGTAGTTGTGGATCTCTGCCTGTACTTCTCGTACCCGCTGAATATTTCTGCTCTCCAGATATGCGTTTACCGCATCCGGCATACCGCCCACCAGTAGAAATTTGCGAAACAAATCCATAATTTTGTTGTGCATTGCTTCGTCCAGAGATTCCTGATTTCGGAACTTTCCCTGCAATGCAGAAATCACCATCTCGTTCATTCCATTGGCATATAAGAATTCTTCAAAATCCAAGGGAAACATTCGCACTTTTCGGATGCTTCCCATGGGAATAGAGGTGGTTTCAGACAGCGTAACCCCAAGAAGAGAGCCACTGGCCACATAGTTGAATCTTCCATCCTGAGAAAGAAACTTCAGCATGGTCATCAAATGGGGATACGCTTGTATTTCATCCAGAAAAACAAGCGTATCCTCTTTCTTCCCCATTTTATCGCCAGCAATCATACTCAGCTGTAGATAAAAATCTTCAACCGTCCTGATTTTTTCAAACAGCCTGGCTCCCTCAAAATCTGCAACCATGTTGATTTCAATGAAATTTTTAAACAACCGTTCTCCTACATGGCGAATAATATAGGTCTTTCCAACCTGCCGTGCTCCATCAATCATTAGAATTTTTGGAGAATCCGAACGCAGGTGTTCTTCAATTAACTTCTCGATTTTCCGGTAAAGCATGGATAACCACCCCATTGAATGACTTTTCAATAGGATATTATCACTTTATCTATGACATTTCAATCATTTTTTGTCGCTTATTTTATGACTTTTCAAATTTCTATCAAGATTCCCTTACAGATCCTGCTCAATAGCCTGGGCGGCAATAAATCCGCTGGCCACACACCAGGTCAGAGCAGAAATATACCGCTCCACATAGTCGGTACCCATGTCGCCGCCAATGAGGATACCCCGGGCATTGTCGCCGGTGGCGTAGAGGCCGGGAATCACAGTGCCGTCCACAGCCTTTACTCTGGTCTGGGAATCGATCTTCATACCGCCTGCGGCGTTCTCCTGGAACCGCTTCTCAAAGAAGGCATAGTAGGGCCCCTTCTCCAAAGGAATCATACACTTGGGATCCTTAAAGAAGTCTGTATCCCGGCCATTCCGGCACATCTCATTGTAGTGCTCCACCTGAGAGAGGAAGGTGTCCACCGGCACACCCATCTTGACTGCCAGCTCCTCCAGGGTATCGGCCTTTTTGGTGGGCGTATCCAGGGTGGCCTCTTCATCGGCCTCTGCCTGATAATTTCTCAGAATGCGAACCCCATCGGGGCCGTCTCTGCCCTGGTCTGCCAACCGGTTCCCCAGGGTATCCAGAATATTCTGATCCACCACAGCCCAGGAAATAAAGTCAGGCTGTTTCAGGAACAGATGCCGGAGGGCCATGGTATTGTCCATCTCATTGGCCCAACGCTCGCCCCGGGTGTTGAACATAACCACCTCGGACTCTCGGCAGATACACACACCGGCAAACCCAAAGGGATGATGGGCAGGCCCCAGGGTCAGCGCCTTGGTATTCTGCCAGTCAATGTCTGCACCCGCAGCCATACCCATGGTGATGCCGTCACCGGTACAGGTGGGCACAGAGAACCGATGCACCGGCTCCCCCGCATCAAAGAAGCCGGGAGTGGCCTTCTCCAGGTATTCGGGATTGTGAGAGAAGCAACCGGTGGAAAGCACCACAGCCTTGGCCTTGACAATCACATCGCCGCCGCCATCATGGGCCCGGATACCGCAAACCTTGCCGCCTTCGTCCTTCAACACTTCCTTGGCCTCATGCCGGAGGAGAATGGGCACATTCAGCTTCTTCAGCTCATTTTCCAGCTTTTCCACAATGAAAGAGCCCATACCGCCGGGGCCAATGGAGGTATCGATCCGCTTGAACTTCCGGCCTGTTTTGTTGGTGAACATCATACCCTTGCCGCCGAAGGGGGTAGTACCTACCTCAAAGTCCTCTTCACAGCCGCAGTCCTCCATGAGCCAGTCAATAAGGCCCTCGGTGGCATGATACACATTGTACACCAGCTGGGGATCCTCTTTCCATAGGGTCTCAATCAGGAATTTGCGAATCTGCTCGTCCCGGGTATCCGGCTCTCCGGCTTCCTTCAGCTTTTTGGAATAATGGGTGCGGAAGCCGCCTGCATACCAGGTGTTGCCTCCCAGAACCCCGTTTTTCTCCAGCAAAATCACACGTTTTCCCCTCTGGGCCAGCCGGGTGGCTGCCACCAGACCGGAACCGCCGCCGCCGCAGACCACCACATCACATTCCATGGTGATGGGCGCATGGGACTGGGGCTTCTGGGGCTCCTCTCCAACCTTGGTGATGATGCAGTTGTGGCAATTCTCTGCACACTGGCCGCATTCAATGCACTTTTCCGGGTCGATCTGGTATTTTACACCCTTAAAGTGGATGGCCCCCACGGGACATACCGCCCGACACTGATGACAGCAGGAGCAAAGCTCCTGGTTAATTACATAAGCCATAATAATTCCTCCGTAAAACAGTTTGGATACTAAAAGTATACCGAAAACTTTTCGGTAATGCAATGGGTTCCCCACTATCAAAAAGTGCGATGGGAGTACCAATTTCCGCAGAATGCTGAGAACTGAAAATTTTTTCAAAACCTATGGATAAACTGAACAGGATAGCGTCATCCTGCGGTTGTCAATGGCTATTTTGCTTGATATAATTAAGATATCAAACTTTTGTTCGCAAGGAGGATGTTTATGAATCACAAGTATAAAAATATACTCACTCCCATTCGTGTGGGGGATGTGGTGATCCGCACCCGCATGGGTATGAGTAAGTGCAACTCCCAGGAGCAGCAGGGCCCGGAAAATTACCCTGCCGAAGGCACCATCCGTTTCGTAGAGGATGCCGCCAAGAATGGCGCCTCGGTTATCACCATGCCCTCCGCCACCCTGACGGAGATGGATCGGAACCTGTGGGGCGATGCAGCCCTGTTCCCCATGAACAACGCCTTTGTCCATAACTATGTCATTCGAATGATCGACCGGGTTCATGCCCATGGCAGCCTATGTCTGATGCAGTCCCATCGCCGGATGCCGGATAACCTGAGCTTCTCCGAGCCCAAGCCCGGCAGAGGCCCCTTCGGCCCCGGTGGCCCCGGCGGCCCTCCTCCCGGAATGGGCGGCAATGGCCCCAAGAAGCATAAAATCGGCACCGAAGGCCGGCCCGGTATGTCCTCCCGTGGTATGGGCGGCATGGGCTTTGGCGGCGGCCCCGGCGGTGAAAAGCATATGGCCTCCGTGGAAGAAATCGCTGCCTGGATCGAGGACATTGCCAACGATGCCCTGGAGTATCGTGGCCTTGGCTTCGATGTGGTTGAGGTGACCCCCATCGGTGATGTTTCTGCCCAGGCCAACACCCGTACCGACCAGTATGGCGGCTCTCTGGAGAACCGCTGCCGTGCTACCACGGAAATGCTGGCAAAGATTCGGGAGCTCTGCGGCCCCTATTTCCTGATTTCCATGCAGGTTACTGCCGGATTTGATCCGGAGTGGGTGGAAATGCTGAAAATTTGGGACGAGTATGTAGATATCTACCATGTCCGTCCCAACCGCTACTATGGCGAGCATCCCGCTACCTACATCTTCCCTGAGGATACCCCCCCTGCACTGGAGGGCACCGCCCAGCTGAAGGCCGCCGGAGTAAACGCTGTCATCGGCGCCGCCTGCGGCTTCCAGGATCCCGATGTGATTGAAAAGGCCATTGCCGACGGCAAGTGCGACATGGTATTTATGGCCCGTACCTATAACTGTGACCCGGATTATCTCCAGAAGATCATCGAAGAGCGGGCCGAGGACATTACCCCCTGCCTCCGCTGCGATGCCTGCCACAGCGCCATTTGCGCCGTGAATCCCATTTTTGGTCTAGAGAATGTGTACAAAGATATGTTCCGGCCCTCCAAGGGCGGGAAAAAGGTGGCCATCATCGGCGGCGGCCCTGCCGGCCTGCGGGCAGCCATGGTCTGCGCAGACCGGGGCCACGATGTAACCGTCTATGAAAAGGCTCCCGTTCTGGGCGGCCAGGCCATCCACGCCGACTACACCTACGGCAAGTGGGGCATCAAGCGGTTTAAGGATTGGGAAATCTCCCAGTGTGAGAAGAAGGGTGTCAAGTTCCTGCTGAACACAGAGGCTACCCCGGAAATGATCGAGAAGGAAGGCTACAACGCTGTTATCGCCGCCACCGGCGGTGCCCCCAAGCGGCTTAGTATCCCCGGCGGGGAAACTGCCCTCCATCCCATCGAGGTCTTTGGCAAGGAACAGGAGCTGGGCCACAAGGTGGTTATCGTAGGCGGTGCCATGAGTGCCATGGAGTGCGCCATGTACCTCAGCGATACTGGCCATGAGGTTACCGTCATTACCCGTTCCACCATGGGCAACAACATCGGCGGTCACGATGCCCCCAACACCCTGAAGATTCTGAAGCAGAAGTACACCAATATCAAGGAAATCGACCATGCTCAGATCCAGTCTGTGGAAAACGGCAAGGCTGTTTACACCCTGAAGGACGGCACGGTAGGGGAGGAGACCTTCGATTCCGTGGTCATCAACGGCGGTGTCCGGCCCTGCGTGGATGAGGCCGAGACCTTCTTCGGTACTGCACCTGAATTCTACGTGGTAGGCGATGCCCAGATCACTCGGGCACACGGTATGCAGTCCCAGGGTCTGCTGAACTGCCCCAACGAATTCCTCAAGGGCAATATGCGGTATGCAAACTACTCCGCATTTATGGCGGCAAATAACATCTAAAAAACTTACGGGTGCTGTCTTAATGCAAGACAGCACCCGCTTTTTGTTATTTACAGAATCATTTATGATATTTGCTGCCGGCCAGAATGCTTTCTGCCCGGTAAATCTGCTCCAGAACCATAACCCGGGCCAGGTGATGGGGAAAGGTCATGGGGCTCATGCTCAGCTGGAAATCTCCCTGCTTTTTCAGTTCTGCATCGATACCAAAGGAGGATCCAATAAGAAACACCAGATCAGATTTTCCACCGGTTCGGACGGTGGAAAATTTTTTTGCCAGCTCTTCTGAGGACAGCAGCTTTCCCTCCGGGGTCAGAACGCAGAGCCAGCTGTTTTTCGGCAGCTTTTGCCGGACACTCTCCGCCTCTTTTTTGAGAGCCCCTTCAATTTGTGCCCGGGAGGGATTTTCCGGCAGCTTTACCTCCGGCAGTTCTATGATGTTAATGCCGCCGTAAGCCTTCATCCGCTTTTCGTATTCCCCCACAGCGGACTTGTAGAAGGGCTCCTTCAGCTTTCCTACCGTAATCAAGGTTAACATAACACTATTCTCCTTACTTTGCGGCCCAACCAAGAATCTTTTCCCGCTGACCAGGCTGCAAGCACCGCTTGGGCAAAATGGAGCAGTTATTTTTTCCGGAATAGAGCAAGAGATCATGCTTTGATTCCCGGATCCAGGCATCCTTCCAGGTTACATCTCCGGTCTGGTCTCCCACCTTCAATGTAAATCCGGCAGGGGTCAGCTGATAGTCCATTCTGGTTTCTCCATAGGCCATTTTATCAAAGTTCTTCCGGCCGGAGAACTCATAGGCACCCCACAGCAGCAGCAAAATCACAGCCGGGCAGCATAAATTCAGCGCCGTAACATTGCCTGTTACAAGCATATACACGATCATAATGCCATAAACCGCTGCCCAGAGAATGAGATAGGGCTTGACCATAAGCCGACGCAGAGATTCCATAACCTCGGAGCAGGTAAGTCCCTCCACAGTGGCTTCGATACAAAGTGCGCCGTTTTCGTGTTCCATTGTGTTTCTCCTTATAAAAAGGTGGTGCGGAAGTCCTCCGCACCACCAAATCTTCTTATGTAGAATTAAGCCAGACCAGCGGTGATGATGGCCATCTTGTAGACCTCATCAGCGTTGCAGCCACGGCTCAGATCGTTGATGGGAGCGTTCAGACCCAGCAGGATGGGGCCGTAAGCAGCGAAGCCGCCCAGACGAGCTGCGATCTTATAGCCGATGTTACCAGCGGTAACGTCAGGGAAGATGAAGGTGTTGGCGTGACCAGCAACCTGAGAGCCGGGGAACTTCAGCTGACCAACCTCGGGAGCAACAGCTGCGTCGAACTGCATCTCGCCGTCCACAGGAACATCCATAACTTCCTTAGCCTTAGCAACAGCGTTCTGAACCTTGGTCACCTCGTCGTCCTTTGCGGAGCCCTTGGTGGAGAAGCTCAGGAATGCAACCTTGGGGTCGATGCCGAAGGTCTGAGCGCACTTTGCGGTCTCCTGGGCAATCTCAACCAGGTTGTCCTCGGTGGGATGAATGTTGATGGCGCAGTCACCCATGCAGAGCTTTTCCTGGGTGCCGTCAGCATTGTCACGAACCATGATAAAGCAGGAGGACACGATGGAGTTACCGGGCTTGGTCTTAATGAGCTGGAGGGCAGGACGAACGGTATCAGCGGTGGAGTAGGTAGCGCCGCCCAGCAGGCAGTCAGCCTTGCCCATCTTTACCAGCATGGTGCCGAAGTAGTTGCCCTTTACCAGGTTGGCCTTGCACTGCTCGGGAGTCATCTTACCCTTGCGGAGCTCAACCATCTTAGCAACCATGTCGTCCATCTCAGCGTAGGTCTCGGGATCGATGATTTCTACACCCTCGATGTCGAAGCCGCACTCCTTTGCCTTGGCCTCAACCTCAGCAACGTTGCCAACCAGGACAACCTTCATAATGCCCTCGGCCTTCAGCCGGGCAGTAGCCTCCAGAATACGAGCGTCGGGGCCCTCGGTGAACACGATGGTCTTAGGCTCAGCCTTCAGCTTTTCAATCAAAGCATTGAACATTGTAATCTACCTCCGTAAAATTATTCTTCTAAGGAACGTGCCGCAGCCCCGGAGGACTTCCCGGCACACCCTTTATTATACTACATCGTTTTTCGTATCTCAACAGGAAATTGTCCAAATACGGGAATTTAATTTGGGAAACCCGAAGATGCTGCACTGGTGCGGAAGCACCCAAAGCCTTCTCCTCAAGAAGAAGCCTCTGTCTGGTGCAAATTTAATGGTTTATACACATTTTTTGAACCCCACCATGTCATTGCCGCACCAATTACGTGTGCCAAATTGTTTTCTCTGTGCTATTTTTCCTCTGTTTCCTCTGTCTTATCGCTCTCCTGCTGTTTTTTCTGCTGATGCAGCTGAATTTTCAGCTTTCTCGCCGCCTTCTTTTTCTGCCGTTTTGAACTGGGATTCCAGTGGGAGACCTCCTCCCGGGGTGGATAGTCCCAGGCTTCATAATCATCGGTCACTGTGGAAAGACCCCGCTTTTCCAGCATATGATTTACCAGCTCCGTGACGATTTTATAAATCACCGCAAACAGCGGTACGCCCACGATCATGCCGAAGAACCCCCACAGGCTGCCGAATACCAGAATGGACACCACCACCCAGATGCTGCTAAGACCCGTGGCATCTCCCAGGATCAGAGGCCCGATCACATTTCCGTCCAGCTGCTGGAGAATAATTACGAAAATCACAAAATAGAGACACTGCATGGGATCGATCACCAGCAGCAGAAGGGCAGAGGGAATGGCACCGATAAAGGGGCCAAAGAAGGGGATAATATTGGTGACACCCACAATGATGGAAATAAGCAGGGTATACGGCATATTCAAAACGGTCAGACAGATAAAGCACAGCACACCAATGATGGCAGAGTCAATGATTTTGCCGCCGATAAAGCCTCCAAATACCCGGTTTGCGAAGGTGCAGACATTCAGCACATAGCCACCCTTTCTCCGGCCCAGCATGGCATAAATAATCTTCTTTCCCTGGGCCAGAAATTTATCCTGACTGGACAGCAGATAGATGGATATAATGACGCCAATAACCAGATTGAGCAGTCCCTTTACCAGTCCCACAATGCTGGAGGTCAGGGTCATAAGAAGGGTCTGAAGCTTAGGCAAAAGCACATTTTCAAGAAAATTGCTCAGATAACTGTAGACCTGCTCCATAATGCCCTCAGTAACGTTGGCGATTTCCGGGGTATCCTCAATAAATTGAAGCACCCATTTGCTGAGGGTGTCGTAGTAGGTGGGCATGTTTCCCACAATGGTAGCAATGCTTTCAATCAGCTGGGGCAGAACCATGGCAATCAGCGCCCAAACCAGAAGCATGGCCAACACCAGAGAAGTCAGAATACCAATACTCCGAGACAGGCTCTGGGCCTTGTCCTGTTTTTTGATTATTTTCCCCAGCTGAGGCGTCAGCAGCTTCTCTATTCTGCCCACAATGGGATGGAGCAGATAGGCAATAATCAGTCCATACAGCACAGGGGACAGGGTTTTTAAAAAGCTTTTTCCAAAGCTTATAAAGGCGGGAAGCTTGGTTACCAGCTGACCCAGCAAAATTGCTGCTGCAATTACAACAAAGGCCGTAAGGCCCCATCGGAAATATATATTTTCCCGGTGTTTGTCAAACAGGGTCTCCTCTTTCTTATGGTTTTCGTCCATGGGCTTTTCCTCCTCGGGTATACATTGTATATAGGTTACTTTGATGCTAGTATAGCATATTGGTTCTTGTTTTTCTACGGGATATTCATATTTTTGTGCAGCTCCAAAACCTTCCCCCAGTGGAAGGGGGACCACCCGTAAGGGTGGTGGATGAGGGACTGATCCAGTTCGTGTTCGCCTGAGTCAGTAGAATCTTGTAACTCTTCTCGCACCCTCATCAGTCAACCTAACGGCTGCCAGCTTCCCCCAGGGGAAGCTTCTGGCGGGTACGGGTTTGTTAGTTTGTACGCAGTTCTGGAACTCCATCATGTCAGTTAGGGGCGAACCCTGGTTGGTACAAATATTGATAAAACTATTTGTTTCACGTGAAACATTTCTCTTTCCCGTCAACGCTATGTTTCACGTGAAACATCCCGGATTTCTGCACAAACACCTTGAAAAGGGGTGTGCACCTTGGTATAATAATAGCTACGAAAACTTTGAAGGAGGCGGTCAAATGATCCTGGCCCTGGTAAATCAGAAGGGCGGCGTGGGAAAAACCACCACAGCAGTCAGCCTGACTGCCGCACTGACAGCACTGGGTAAAAAAGTGCTTCTGTGTGACTTTGATCCCCAGGCAAATGCCACCTCCGGCCTTGGGGTGGAAAAAAAGGATATCACAAACTCCAGTTATGATGTGGTCATCAATGATGTTCCCGCCAAGGAAGCCATTGTCCACACCAAGTTTGGCGACCTAATTGGTTCCTCCTCCGCACTGGCGGGGGCAGGCATTGAACTGGTTGCCCTGCCTCGCCGGGAATTTCGGCTAAAGGACGCTCTGAAGGAGATTGAGCAGGACTACGACTTTATTTTAATCGACTGTCCTCCCTCCCTTGAGCTGCTGACTCTGAATGCGCTCTGTGCTGCGGATCAGGTGCTGATTCCGGTGCAGTGTGAATACTACGCACTGGAGGGGCTTTCCGATTTGATGACCACCCTGCGGGCGGTAAAACGAACCTATGTGCCCACCATGGGAATTTTCGGTCTGGTACTGACCATGTACGACGGCCGCACCAATCTGAGTATGCAGGTGGCCCAGGAGGTTCGGCGGCATTTCCCCGGCAAGGTATTTGCCTCGGTGATTCCCAGAAATGTACGCCTCAGTGAGGCTCCCTCCCACGGTCTGCCCATTACAGAGTACGACAAAATGAGCCGTGGTGCTGAAGCCTACGGAAAGCTGGCAGAAGAGGTCATAAAACGAGCGAAAGAACTGTAATTTGAGGAGAATATCATGGCAAAATCAAATCAAAAGGGTCTTGGTAAGGGCCTGGGGGCTCTGTTTGTAGAGCCTACTGTGCCGGAACCCCAGGATAACCCCGTACAGACCCTGCCCATTCAAAAGCTGGAGCCCAACCGAAATCAGCCCCGACAGGATTTTGATGAAGTGGCCCTGCAGGAGCTGGCAGATTCCATTGGAGAGCATGGCCTGATTCAGCCCATTGCGGTGCGTCCCCTGGAGGGGGGCTACTACCAGATCATCGCCGGAGAGCGGCGGTGGCGGGCCAGCCGTTTGGCCGGTCTGAAGGAGGTTCCCGTCAACATTATTGAGGTAGACGAACGGGAGGCTGCCCAGCTGACATTGATTGAAAACCTCCAGCGTGAGGATTTAAACCCCATGGAAGAAGCCCGGGGCTATGAAGCGCTGATTTCCCAGTATGGTTTGAGCCAGGAGGAAGCTGCAAAGAGCGTCGGAAAATCCCGGCCTGCGGTGGCAAATGCTCTTCGGCTTTTAAAGCTGCCCAAATCCGTTGTATCCCTGATTGAGGACGGAAGTTTGTCCGCCGGACATGCCCGGGCTCTGATTTCTCTGGAGAATGAAAAGCTCCAGATTGATGCGGCCAAGACCATTATATCACAGCAGCTGTCTGTTCGCCAGACAGAAGCATTGGTGAAACGGCTTTTGGCCCCAAAAAAGGAATCTGAGCCGGAATCCGGGGACATTTTAAAGGTGGATTACTTCAAAGAGTGTGAAAAGACCTTCTCCAAAGCCTTTGGCCGGAAGGTCACCATCTCCCACGGAAAAAAGAAGGGCACCTTCCAAATTGAATACTACGGGGAAGAGGATCTCCAGCAGCTTCTTGATCTGCTGTCCGGTCTGAAGCGGTAACCCCCAGGTAAATATAACAATATTTTATGAGGTGAAAATAAATGCTCGATATTAAATTTGTCCGGGAAAACCCGGAACTGGTGAAAGAAAACATCCGGAAAAAGTTCCAGGATCACAAGCTCCCCCTGGTAGACGAGGTCATCGAACTGGACGCCCAGAACCGGGCCGCCATTGCCGAGGCTCAGGATCTCCGTGCCGCCAGAAACAAGCTGTCCAAGGAAGTGGGCAAACTGATGGGCATGGCCAAAAAAGATCCCTCCAAGATGGAGGAGGCCGAGGCTGTAAAGGCCCAGGTCAAGGCTCAGGCTGACCGTCTGGCAGAGCTGGAGGCTCTGGAGGAGGAGCTGGCTGCCAAGATTCGGCCCATTATGCTGTCCATCCCCAATATCATTGACCCCTCCGTACCCATTGGCGAAAGCGACGAGTTCAACGTGGAGGTTCAGCGGTTTGGTGACTGCACCGTGCCTGAATTCCCCATTCCCTACCACACCGAGATTATGGAGTCCTTTAATGGCATTGACCTGGACGCTGCCCGCCGAGTATCCGGCAACGGCTTCTACTATCTGCTGGGGGATATTGCCCGGCTCCACGAGGCCGTTCTGGCCTACGGTCGTGACTTTATGATCGACAAAGGCTTCACCTATGCCATTCCTCCCTTTATGATCCACGGCAACGTGGTGGAAGGCGTGATGAGCCAGACGGATATGGACGCTATGATGTACAAAATCGAGGGAGAAGATCTCTACCTCATCGGCACCTCCGAGCACTCCATGATTGGCCGCTACATTGACCAGATCATCCCCGCAGATCAGCTGCCCCAGACTCTGACCTCCTATTCCCCCTGCTTCCGTAAGGAGAAGGGTGCCCACGGTCTGGAGGAGCGTGGTGTTTATCGAATCCATCAGTTTGAAAAGCAGGAAATGATCGTGGTTTGCCGCCCCGAGGAAAGCAAGGACTGGTACGAAAAGCTGTGGCGTTACAGCGTAGAGCTGTTCCGTTCTCTCGATATTCCTGTTCGTCAGCTGGAGTGCTGCTCCGGCGATCTGGCTGATTTGAAGGTAAAATCCTGCGACATTGAGGCATGGAGCCCCCGTCAGCAGAAATTCTTTGAGGTCTGCTCCTGCTCCAATCTGGGCGATGCCCAGGCCCGCCGTCTGAAGATCCGCTACAAGGACGAAAACGGCAAGGTGCAGCTGGCCCATACCCTGAATAATACCTGCGTAGCACCTCCCCGTATGCTCATTGCTTTCCTGGAAAACAATCTTCAGGCCGACGGCTCTGTGCTGATTCCTGAGGTACTCCGTCCCTATATGGGTGGCAAGGAAAAGTTGGTTCCCAATGCATAACTGATTTGTTGGAGGAATAAACCATGAGTAATAATGAGAAAAAAGGCTTTATTGCAGAATTCAAAGAATTCATTATGCGTGGCAATGTGGTGGATATGGCTGTTGGTGTCATCATCGCCAGTGCCTTCGGAAAAATTACCACTTCTCTTGTAAATG
>CAZFXB010000011.1:0-20335 GCA_964522835.1 uncultured Oscillospiraceae bacterium | reverse complement strand
CGGGCGGATTCGGGACTTTCACCCTATAGAACGTGCGCTCACCGGGCGCACAAGCTATAAAAACCGAGGTCACACGATTTTGTGTGGCCTCGGTTTTTTGGAAGGAGAGTAGGTATCAAATTAAATTGTCATTGCAATGTCGTAGGCACTGCGGACAGCCTGCTGCACGGTGGCAACCTTCTTACAGTCACCGATCATGGTAAAGGGTACCCCCGGCAGAATCAGACATTCAGCGGCCTGGGTTTTTGCTTTAAAGCCCACACACAGAATCACGCTGTCCGCCGCCAGGGTCTGCTCCACTCCATCTGCATCCAGATAGGTAACGCTTCCGTCCTGAATACCGGTACAGCGGCCGTTTACAATGGTGTGGATGTTCTCCCGTTCATTCAGCTCAATATCCATGGCCCACTTATAGGTGAACCAGGCATCGGGGGCGATCTTGCTCTGCATCTCCAGAATGGTTACATCTTTGCCCAGCCAGGCAAGGTGAATGCCTGTCTCAGCTCCCACCTGACCGCCGCCAATCACCACGATCTTCTGACCCAGCTGTTCTTCATTACCGAACACATCGGGGGCCTTCACGGCCTTCTCCACGCCCTTCAGGGGAATCACCAGGGGCTCTGCCCCCAGGGCCAGGATCACATGATCCGGGGTTTCTGCCTTCAGCAGCTCCGGGGTGGCCCTGGTGCCCATTTTCAGGGTAATATTGCGCTTCTCCACCTGGCGGATGAGATAATTCTTAAACCGTCCCAGATCCCGCTTGAATTCCGCATAATCCGCAAAATTCAGCTGTCCACCCAGATGATCTTTCTCCTCAAAGAGTACCACATTGTGGCCTCTGTCGTGGAGATATACAGCCGCCTGCATTCCCGCAGGGCCGCCGCCTACAATACAGATCTTCTTTCCACCCTCTGTGGGCAAAACATACTTGTCAAGCTGATGCTCAATGCCGATTTCAGGGTTCACAGAGCAGACAAAGTGATCGTAGTAGCAGGCACCATCATGGCACTTAAAGCATTTGACGCAGGGCCGAACATCCTCTCCCCTGCCCTCATAGGCTTTTTTCGCCACCTCCGGATCTGCAATAATGCCTCGAGCCATGGTGACAAAGTCTGCCTTGCCGGATGCGATAATTTCCTCTGCCTGCTGTAGATTCTGAATGGCACCAATGGCCACCACCGGGATATTGACCCCGGATTTTTTAATTGCCTCGGCGTATTTTACGTTGGGGGTGTCCGGCAGAAAGCCAGAGGGATGGGTAGTTGTAAAGTACCGGGCAGTATTCATGCCGCAGGAGCAGTGCAGCAGATCCACCTTGCCCTCCAGCAGCTTCACAAACTCCACAGAGTCCTCTACCGTGATACCCTCCGGATCCACCTCAGAGACAGAGAAGCGAAGCTCAATGAGAAAGTCCTTGCCGCAGCGTTTCTTGATCTCATCAATAATCATAATGGGGTATCTGGCCCGGTTTTCAAGGCAGCCACCAAACTCGTCGGTGCGCTTATTGTATCGCCGGGACAGAAACTGGCTCCATTCGCCCCCATGGCCAAAGTGGAGAAGACACATGTCAAATCCGGCTTTTTTACACTTCTCCGCAGCATCAGCGAACATTTTCACCTTTTTTTCAATGATTGCCCGGGGCATTTCCACACTGTCCCGGCCAAATTTTTTCAATCCTGGGCTGACGGCATAGTATTGATCGTACTGAAACTGGTCAGAAAGCTGCATGGATGCAACGGCTCCATAGTGATGAACCCGATCCGCCAGCTGGCACAGGGTGCGATAGCCCATGGTGGTATAGGGCGAGATGTGCATGTGGTTACCATCGCACTTCACATCCGGATTGATCTGCACACCGGTACAGGTCACCATGGCAGCGCCCCCCTTGGCCCGATTGCCAAAGTGGGTGATAACTGCCTCGGAGAATTTCAGTCCCCCCTCGTGCATGGCGTGGATTCCGGTAGGTGCCGTAAAAATACGGTTTTTAAAGAGGATATTTCCCACCTTTTTGGGAGAGAGCAAATTGGGATAGTTCATATGATCCTCCTTAATACGCAACATACTTGGGTTTTTCTGTGTTGTATTCCTTCACCAGCTTGTCCCAATTCTCAGGCAGCTGAATCTTCCGGCAGGAGGGGCCGCCGTGATCGCCGCCACCACCCAGCACCGTTACCATATTGCCTGCATGGCCACCGGCCACCAGAAGGAACATGTGATCCGTAGACCAGAATGTACGGGTGGACGCTTCCGGATCGAGGGGCAGCTCCGCAGTGGCGGGAATGTGGTTGTTCTGAATGAGCCAACTGAGATCCACATCCTTGGCAGGCTTCCGGGCATACTCCACCGCATAGTTGAGGATACGCTTCTTTGTCCAGCCGGCGTCTGCCATCATTTTGGCGCATTTGGGGGTCAAAATCACTGCCATACCAGGATCCCACCCGTAGGGATCCTGCTTACAAAGTGCCTTCAGCACCGCAGGAACCGTGGTGCAGGTAGACACCCGGTGTTCCTGGGGCCAAAACATGGTAACAGCGGAATCTTCTTCGTCCATGCCAAAATCCACATGGAGCGAGGGCCAGGGAGAAGCTTCTCCATTCTCGCCCAAGCAGTAGCCATAACGGAACTCGTGTCCCATTTCAGACAGATCTTCAATGCCGGGGCGAATGCCGCCGATGTTCATCACAATATAGCCGAAGGCCCGGGCAATGGTGGTATTGGCCCGGAAAGCAGGGGTCAGGGCGTGGTCAGCCGTGTTGTAGCCAATGTCCTTCGCCACCTTGCCGGACAGAGTGATGACAGGGCCCCAGGTGCTCTGGCTGCAGCACCAGCCCTCCCAGTAGACCTTGGGATCCATGGCTGCCTCCACCGCAGCAATAAGCACAGGCATATAGATGGGTAGGCATCCCGCCATACAGGCGTTGATTGCAATTTTTTCTACGGTGGCAATGCCCATCATGGGAGGGATCTTTGCAACCACATGATCTCTGGGCAGATCGGTGCCCCGAAGCATCTCCTCCACAGCCTCTCGGGTGGGCATCTTAATGGGGGTACCATTGGTCCAGCCGTAGGAATAGAACAGATCCGAGATCTCGTCCGGTGTTCCGGTATATTCCTGGGTAGCCAGGGTCTGGGGCGCAGGGGTGGGGTTCTGCTCCTCCTCAGTCAGCGGCTGAAGCAGCCCCTGCATCAGCTCTTCGGCAAAGGGAGCGGCAGTATCACCCATATTCTGCTCCGTAATCTCCAGAGAAGAGTGTCCAAAGATGTCCAGCACCTCCGGCATGTAGGAGACCACCCGAAGCCCCGGCACACACCGGGCCTTTACACCACGAATGCCCGCAGAATAGGTTCTGGGTACCACAGCCATCACTGTGGGCTTGCCCAGCTTTTCCATATAAGCTGCATTATAGCCCAGGAACAGGGAGCTGGAGGGCACTGCACCATAGAATGCCAGGCAGCAATCCACTCCGCTGATCCAGGCATCGAAGCTCTCCTTGGCATCCATATCCTTGGCAATATCCGTGGTCTCAGTGGCATATTCGTAGTAGGAGAATTTGGCCTCCGGGAACTTTTTCAGAATGTGCTTCTCCACCACCTTCAGCATAAAGGTGGCCACCTTCATAAAATCACCGAACATACCAATGGTCTTTCCATTCAGGGTATCCATTCTGGAGCTGAGACCATAAAGCTGGGACTGGTCTACCTCAGCCCAGGGGCTCAGTACTGTATAATTCATCTGTATTTCCTCCTCACCCAAGATTCTTGATGATGGTTCCGTAGTGCATCACAAAGGCAACCTGTTTGAGCTGCTGGAAGCTCTCGTCCACCCGGCCCTTTACTGCAATCAGATTTGCCAGCTTTCCAGCCTCAATGGTGCCCTCTTCCTGTGCTGTGCCCACCACCTCAGCGGCAGAGATGGTACCAGCCTTGATGGCCTCCCGGAAGGGAATCCCGGACTCCACCAGCTGACGCATTTCGACAACAGGGATGGTAGCATCCTTCTTAAAGTCCTTACTGTGGATCAGATCTGTACCCAGAACGATCTTGCCCCCTGCATCATAAAAACGCTTCAGATTCTCCCGCATGATCTTGTTCTGCTGCTTCTTCTGCTCTGCCATTTTCGCCGGATCCATTCCGCCGGGGCCACCGGGCATTCCACCGGGGCCGCCGGGCATTCCACCAGGGCCGCCGGGCATTCCACCAGGGCCACCGGGCATTCCGCCAGGGCCACCGGGCATTCCGCCAGGGCCACCGGGCATTCCACCGGGGAAATCCATGCCCGGAGGGGGCTCCATAGCCTTATCAGGATCTCCAATGGTGGTATCCATAGGTACACCCTTTTCCACCATTTTTTCAATCAGTCCCTGGGGCATAACATCATTGGGGGTATGACCAGCCTCGCCAATGTCTCCATTCACCATATCCTCCAGGGATGCAGAGGTACCAATATGGCAGGCAGTAAACATGCCAAGTTCTTTACACTTCTTACCGATGGCAGCAATCATCTCATTGCTCATCCGGGGTGCTCCGGCCATACCATCAGAGATACCGATTTTAATACCGGGGAAGCCCAGATCATGGGCCTTTTCCACCATTTTTTCTGCCCCGGCAATATCCGCTACCACATTGCCCACAACCTTGTTTGGCTCCGGGCCACAGCCATAGCCCCCGGCCACATCAATATACTTGCCGGTAGCAATGAGCCGTGCTGCCTGGGGCCGTTTGTTCTGGGCTTGGATCCAGGCTGCATACTCGTCCATAGGCATGGTAGAAAGCATTCCCAGCTCACGAACCGTGGTAACACCGTTCTCGGCCCAGGCCAGCAGCGCCTCATCCGGGAAATAGCCCTCTTTCGTAGCCACATGGATGTGGGCATCAATAAACCCAGGCAGAACCGTATAGCCTGTCAGATCAATTTCCTGCTCTGCGGTAAGCCCAGTCCCCACCTGAAGGATCTTGTCCCCCTCAACCAGAATATCCAGGGGCGCACTGTCATAATTTGCATCCAGCAAAACAGCGTTTTTCAGTAGCATTGCCATGATTTGTCCTCCTTTTTATCTATCTTTTTTCCTGCAAGGTTTATGCCAGTCAGATTTCTATGCTGTACTTCTTCATCTTATCGTACAGGGTGGATCGGCTGATACCTAAAATTTTGGCTGCCTGAGAGCAGGTTCCTGCGCTGTGCAGCGCTGCAATAATATGCTGCCGCTCCATCTCCTGAAGACTGCACAGGTTTTCTGTCTGTTTGGTGGTTTTTTCTTTCTTTTTGGGCACTGTCCCCTCTGCCACCAGATTTCCCTCTGCGTCATATTTCGCCTGGGCCATAGTAGGCTCCGGCATGGGTGCATCCATCCCCCTGTATTCCTCCAGCTTCACAAGATGGAACATCTCTCCCGTGGCATCATAGATATGCTTCTGATCGATGATCGTATTGGGGTAAAGGAAATACAGCCGGTTGAGCACATTTCTAAGCTCACGCACATTTCCGGGCCAGCTGTAGTGAAACAGCATATTCATTGCATCCTCTGTAAACTCCAGCTGCAAATTATCCTGCCGCTGGAAATGCTCAATCAGCTTGGGAATATCCGTTTTGTGGGCCCGAAGGGGTGGAATATTGATTTCAAAGGTATTGAGTCGGTAATAAAGATCCATACGGAACCGTTTTTCCGCTGCCATCTGCTTGATATTCTCATTGGTGGAGGCGATGATCTTAGCCGTCAGCGGTATCACCTTAGTTCCGCCGATCCGCTCGAATTCACGCTCCTCCAGTACCCGAAGCAGCTTGCTTTGCAGGCTCAGATCCATTTCACCGATCTCGTCCAGCAGAAGTACACCGCCGGCTGCCTGCTCAAACTTGCCCTTCTGGACAGAATTGGCCCCGGTGAAGGCTCCCTTTTCATGTCCAAAGAGCTCAGACTCCAACAATTCCCGGGGAATAGCCGAACAGTTGATCCGGATATAGGGCAAATTTTTGCCTCCGCAGTATTCCCGGTAAATGCCCCCCGACAATACCTCCTTGCCCACACCGGTTTCTCCGATGAGCAGCACCGGATGGGGAGAATGTGCAATCCGGTGGCACTGTTCAATCAGGGTTAAAATCTCCGGGCTGTCCCCCACATAGTCAGAAAAGCTATATACCCCCCGTCGCTTGGGTACAGGGGCAGATGTGGGGTAGAGCCGTTCCTGCTCTTCAATGGCCCGTTTTAATACTGCCATACTGCGGAAGGGAATCAGCAGCACCACACCGGTCACCTCATCATCCCAGACCACCGGCACCAAATTTACCATCAGATTCTGACCACCGATCTGCATGGTGGCCCCCATACGGCGCTGGCCCGTTTTACGCACCTGCTCAATGGGGCCAATGGGCCCCAGCTTTAAGTCTGTCACAGGACGGCCCTCATACTCCTGCTGGCCCTGTCCTGTAAGCTGGGTAAACCCCTCAGTCAGGTAGGTCACATTCAAATCCCGATCCAGCAAAACTGCCGCATCGACGGTGGCCTCCAGCAGGTTATCCACCAGCAGTTTTCCCTCTCCGCTATTTAGTTTTGGAATATGAAATGCTTCTGTCATAGTTGCGCCTCCAGGGACTTGTATGTTTTATTTTCGGACACGTCCATTTTTCGGACACTCTTTTGTGTTTTTCTTCCGGAAGCAGGCAACAGGCCCAGCTCCATTCGGTATTTCGCCACCGTTCGCCGGGACAAAACAATATTGTCCTGGCCCAACCGCTCCAGGATTTTCTCATCGCTAAGTGGCTTTTGCGGATCCTCCTCCTGGATCAGAGTCTGGATCCGCTCCTTAATATAGGTACGGCTGACCCCCATATTCTGTCCTGCATCCCGGGAGAAAAAGGAGGACATCTCAAATAGGCCCCGGCTGCATTGCATGTACTTATTTCTCACTGTGCGGCTCACCGTGGACTCATGTACCCCCATCTCGGCAGCCACATCGCCCAGGGTCATCTTCTTCAGCGAACCTCCACGAAAGAAATCCGCCTGCCACGTGGCTATAATCTCTCCACAGCGCAGCATGGTGGATTTCCGATTATGAAGGCTTCGAATTACCTGCTCCAGCTCCCCCATTTTCTTCTTTAGGTAACGCTGAACCTCCGGATCTGATTCAGACCGGAGCATGGCAAGATAGTGGTCATTTACGGTGATCTGGGGCACAGCCCCATCGCAGGTGCGAACCAAGATTTCCTCCCCGCTGTCCTCCACATAGAGATCCGGGCGAATATAAAGGGTGCCCTCACCTGTGCCAAAGCCATCCCCCGGATAGGGGTTCAAAGACGCAATACGCCGCCTGGCCGCCTCAACCTGATCCTTTTTTGCTCCAACCAGGGCAGCAAGCCTGCCATCCGGCCAGGAGGCCAGATGGGAAAACGCCTGTTCCACCAGGGCCTCTGCCACCGGATCCCGTTCCGTCATGGCCCGGAGCTGTATCAAAAGACATTCCTGTACATCCCTGGCCCCTACACCCACAGGGGCCAGGGTCTTTAGCCGCTCCAGGGCAGCTTGTGCGGTTGCCTCATCACAGGGAGCCAGTCTGGAAATCTCCTCCCGTGTACCGTCAAAGAATCCTCTGGGGGTCAGCAGCTCCGCCGCCACTTCCATAGCCCGCCGTTCCAGTCTGGTAAGCTCCAGCATCAGGATTTGATCCTTCACATACTCCACCAGACTCTCCTGGGTTCTGGTACCCGGATCGGAACGCCAATCTTCTCCCTGTGCATAATAAACCTGATTTTGACGATCTCCATTTTTGAGCCATTGAAGTCTGTCAATAAACTCCCTTGTACGTTGTTCCTGGGGCTGTTCCTTCAGCTCCACCAGGGGATTCTCATAGGAAAGCTCCTCTAAATACTCCTCCAACTCCTGTGCGGAGTACTGGAGCATATTCATGGAAAGAATCATTTGAGGAGACACCGTCTGTGCCACCCGTAAATTCAGCTCCAGCCGCATTTCCCCGCCCCCTTTCTTTCTTTCGCTGCAACTTTCGTGCCAAATTCTTTATTTTGGCTCAAGAATATCACAGTATTTTGTTCTTTTCAACAGGAAGCCCCAAAGATTGTGCAGTTTGCCACAGATTTTGGCGCCGTTCCCACCCCACAGAGCCAAAGAAGCCCAGCCCGGACAGTCGTCCCGGCTGGGCTTCTTTCCTTGTAAACGATTTACTGCTTAATAATAGTTCCCAGATTCATCACGAATTCCACGTGAGAAAGGGCCTCAAAGCGCTCGTCGATGGGATCCTTCACCGCAATGATATTTGCCTTTTTCCCCACCTCAATGGAGCCCATTTCCTTGTCCAGGAAGCAGACTCTGGCGGCATTGATGGTGGCTGCCTCAATAACCTCGTCCACCGTCAGCCCAGCCTCATGCAGAAGCTGGAACTCCCGGACGGGCATGGTGGCCACATGAGGCTGGGACTCCATCCGCATGGTGTCCGTTCCTACCACCAGCATTCCTCCAAATTCATGGAACCGGCGGCAGTTGTCCACACAGATCTTCTCCTGCTCCTTGGGGTCCTTCATCATCATGGGCGGCATAGGGCCGCCGGGGCCGCCGGGCATACCAGGCATCTTGGGGGGCTTAGCCCCCTCCGGCATGGGAGGCCGGGGCGCATTGATGGAGCACAGAGTCGGCACCACAGGAATTTTTTTATCTGCGATTTCCTTTAAAATCTCGTCAGAAACATAATCCGTGGGCATATGGGCCAGCTCAGGAATGCCTGCCTCCAGGAGCCGGGGCACCAGCTCTGCATCCAGCACATGGGCCGTACACCAGACGCCCCGGGCCTTTGCGGTATCCGCAATGGCCTTCAGCTTGGGCACATCCAGCACTTCGCTCTTCCCGTCCATCCCCCGGCCCACCGAGGTTTTGATACCCTCGCAGCCCATGTCAATGAGCTCGTTGACCGCATTCACTGCATCCTCTGGGGTTGCACAGCCGTAACCCGTCTCAGCGCCGTCGGACATAACATGGTTCAAGCCCTTGTACTGGGCCACAAATCGGCCGCAGGTGATGCACTGGGCAGAATTCGGATCCGCTTCAATGGTCTTGCGATACTCCAGAAACTCCTGGGTGGGATGTTCCGTCTTATCTGTACCAATGCCCAGATCACGAACCGCAGTAACGCCACTCTGTGCCCAGCTCCGCAGTGCCCGGTCGTTATATTCGATGTCACCGGTAACGATGTGCATGTGGGCATCAATGACACCGGGCAGCACATGGGCAAAGCCAGACATATCCACCACAAGGTCTGCGGTATCGAAGGAACCAATTCCGGCGATGATGCCCTCCTCCACCAGAATATCAGCGGTTTCACCACCGTAGATTTTTGCATTTTTCAGAAGTGTTTTCATACTTTCACCTTCTTCTCAAGAATCCTGCCAGTTTACTTATGGACAATATGCTCGTGAGGCATGGGGCCCCACTTGTCGGGGTTATTGCCCTCGTCCGGATTGAAGGAGGAGATTCTGGGTGCCTCATCCGGGGGATAGTAGGGAGAGGGGGTTCTCCGGCAGTCGGGGCACTCCAGGAAGCTCTTGTGATAAGGCGTGCGGAGCCAGCAGATGGGCCGCAGCTTCAGGATCTTCCATTCTCCATTCTCCTTGACGAACTCATTGTCATACTTACCGGCGATCCAGAATGCTGTGTCCTTCTTGGTGCTGGTCTCGGGATCGAATACCCGGTTGGTATGAGGCCCAAAGATGTGCCACTGGCCCCAGGCGTGGGTGCCATCTTCGCTGATTTCGATCATGGGAGAGGAAATGGTCAGCATCAGCAGCAGGAATGCCCGATCCGTGTTGGTGTTGGAGATCTGTCCACCGGAGGCAGAAACAGGATTGCCATTGGTGTCAACCCGGCGGCTCATGGTGTACCATACCCGCTTTACGTGCTCCTGGCCGATGTAGGCACCGGAGTCCATGATCTCTACCCGAACATCCGGGTTGGTATGGCTCCAAAGGTCATCCCACACCTCACCGATCTTGCCGTTTTCCATATAGAAGATATAGCGGCTCATCAGGTTCTGAACCTCCACAGCGTCGGTGTGCTTGGAGAGCCGGTTTACTTCCTTCTCCAGAGCCTCAATTTTTGCAAGCAATGCTTTTTCATCCATAATGATATCTCCTTTCTTGGGTTGCGTTCACAGTGATACATGCAATTTTCGTGCCAACTATAAAAACAGCCCGGCTCAACCAGGATTCACAGTCTGTCCTGTTTTCGTTCGCTATGTATGAGTTTCGAACACACAACTCCTGTTTTATCACAAAATTTAGTTTTCCCTGTCCCTTTCTCCTTTGGCACAACTCTTGCACGGAATAAAGCAGCATCATTTAGAAAGGAGACCCAAACGATGAAAAAGAAACTGTTTTCCCTGCTTTTGGCCCTGTGCCTGCTGCTGACCCTGTTTGCAGGCTGCGGCGAATCTGCCCAGTCCAGTGTCCCTGCCGAAAGCGCCGCACCCCAATCCGCTGCCGAGCTGGACGCTGTGACCGAGCCTCAGACCCAGGAGGAGCCCTCCGCACCGGAGGAATCCCTGGCAGAGGATCCCGAAATCGTCTATGAAAAGGTTCCTGTGGAGCTGCCCCTCAGCGATGGCGAGGAGGTCAGCATGTTCCTGCTGGTTCCCCCCTTCGTCTCCCCCATGTTGGGTGAGGCTGGAAACCTGTCCGTTTTGAAGGAGCTGTCAGCCCGCACCGGCATTCCCTTTGCAATCACAGAGGGCAGCTACCTGGATGGTCAGAACGCCATCAACCTGATGATGGCCGCAGGCGAATACTGCGATGTAATCAACCACGCCGATCTGTATGCCTCCGGCATTGATGCCGCAGTCAACGAGGAGATCGTCATTGATCTGTCCCAGTATATTTTAAATGATATGCCCAACCTGATGGCCTGTCTCAAGTCCTACAATGTGGATGTTTTGAAGCAGATTACCACCGACTCCGGCTATATGCCCTACTTCCCCCAGATTCATCAGGAACCTGTGGTGGACAATTTCCTTACCGGTGTTCGTCGGGATCTGATGGATGAGCTTGGTCTCAGCATTCCCACCACCTACGACGAATTCCACGATGTGCTCTCTGCCATTAACAAGGAATACGGCCTCCAATACGGCATGGATCCCGGTGGATTTGACCAGTCCCTGCTCACCGGCATGAACCTGACCCCGGGCAACGCAGGGCTACAGGGCCTGATGGTGGTGGATGGAGAGGTGAAATTCTCCGGCGAACAGGATACCATGTTCGATTACTTCCAGATGATCGCCTCCTGGTATCAGGAAGGTCTGATCTTCAAGGATTTCATTTCCTACGAAACCTTTGACCAGACCAACATGGTCTCCGGCGGCACCCTGTTTGGCAATGGCAACACCAACGCCCAGACCATCGCTGAAGCAGATGCTGCCGGCACCGGAGCGGTCGTGGAAGCCATCCCCTTCCTGACCAAAACCGGCAGCGAAGAAATCCACGTGTTCGGCAGCGGTGAGATCGTCCGCTCTGCCGCCTGGAGCATTTCCACCCAGGCCGAGAATGTGGATTTGATCGTATCTCTGGTGGACTACATTTTCTCCGAAGAGGGCAACATTCTCTTTAACTACGGCGTGGAGGGCGAAGCCCATGTACTGGATGAAAACGGCCAGCCCGTTTGGTCCGATCTGGTGATGAACTACTCCGGCGGCACCACCACCGCTGCCTTCCTTTACGCCACTGCCACCCCCACAGAGTACCTCCCCGGCTCCTACGATGACGGAAAGTTCAGCTACAGCTACACCGAGGCTATGCTGGCCGCTGATGATTACATCAATCATTCCTCCACCGGCGAATACGACTTCCCTCTGGGCGCAGAAAACCGGATCTCCTCCGAGGACTCCGTCACCGCCGCCAATCTGGCCTCTGACATTAACACTTATATCTCCGAAACAGTCCTCTCCTGGATCCACGGAGAGACAGAGCTGACCGAAGAAAGCTGGCAGGCTTATGTCGATAACTGCTACACCATGGGTATGCAGGATATTCTCGATATCTATCAGGCCGCCTACGATGACTTCATGGCATCATAAGCCACAGGTTCCGGGCTGCTGCAAATTTGCAGCAGCCCCTTTTTATTTGGCACAGAACTTGCTAGAATAAACTTGAACACAAAGGAGGCAATACCATGAATATAAAATACCCAAACCTTCTGTCCCCCATAAAAATCGGCAATGTTACCTTCCGGCACCGTATGTTCTCCGCTCCCATGGGGGCCACGGACATCACCGCCGACTGTACCCCCGGCCCCAGAACCCAAGGGTTCTACGAGCTTCGTGCCAAGGGCGGCGCAGCTGCTGTCACCGTGTCTGAACTGGTGGTACATCCAGAGACAGACGGCAGTCACATGCTTCATCTGAATTTGACCACGCCCGGTAATCTGGCCGCCCACACCTTTGTGGCAGATGCCATTCGTCGCCACGGTGCCGTGCCCAGCATTGAGTTTTCCCACTCCGGTCAGTACGCCGGAACTTATCTGACAGACAAAAACAAGAAGGCTTCTCTGTGCCAGTGGGGCCCCAGCGACGGTGTCCGCCCTGACGGAATGCCGGTGAAGGGCCTCTCCAGGGAGCAGATCGCTGATATCGTAAAATCCTACGGCGAAACCGCCGCCCTTGCCAAGCGAGCAGGTTATGAGATGATTATGGTGCACTGCGGCCACGGCTGGCTCATCAACCAGTTCCTTTCCCCCTGGTTCAACAAGCGTGGGGACGAATATGGCGGGAGCTTAGAGAACCGGGTTCGCTTCGCCCGGGAGATTCTGACCGCCATTCGGGAAAATGTGGGCCCCGGCTTCCCCGTTGAGATTCGAATCAGCGGCAGCGAGCTCTTTGAAGGGGGCTATGATCT
This sequence comes from uncultured Oscillospiraceae bacterium, assembly GCA_964522835.1. Classification (GTDB taxonomy): domain Bacteria; phylum Bacillota; class Clostridia; order Oscillospirales; family Oscillospiraceae; genus HGM13006. Next base: position 7,458 of record CAZFXB010000011.1, on the reverse strand, counting down.
GGACGAAGGATGCAGAATTGCCCATGCGCTGGAGGATTTGGTGGATCTGATCCACGTTTCCGCAGGCTCCTACCAGTTCGGCTTCTTTAACACCCATCTGCCCATGTTTGCGCCCCATGGGGACAATGTATATCTTGCCGCCCAGATCAAAAAGCACGTTTCAAAGCCTGTTGCCACCATTGGTGCCATCAATGATCCCGCCATGATGGAAGAAATCATTGCCTCCGGCAAGGCAGACATTATCTACATGGCAAGAGAACTCCTTGCTGACCCCTTCCTGCCCAACAAAGTGATGGCCGGACAGGAGGATAAAATCACAAAATGTCTCCGGTGCTTTACCTGTATGGCAGAGCGGCCTGTTACCGGAACCCGCCGCTGTGCTGTGAACCCGCTCATCGGCCGTGAAATTGAGGGGATGGAGGTTACGCCTGCCCTTCGGCCCAAGAAGGTGCTCATCGCCGGAGCCGGTGTGGCAGGATTGAAGGCTGCCATCACCGCCGCCCAACGGGGACACCGGGTCATCCTCTGCGAGAAATCCGACCAGGTGGGCGGCATTCTCAAGTGCGAGCAGGCCATTGATTTTAAGCGAGAGATGTACGAGCTGGGCCTTTCTCTTGAAAACCAGGCAAAGGCCGAAGGGGTGGAAATTCGCCTGAACACCATCGTTACCCCGGAATATGTGGAAAAAGAGTCTCCCCATGCTCTGATTTTGGCAGTGGGCTCTAATCCCATCGTGCCTCCGCTCCCCGGGATTCAGGGGGATAACGTGGTGGTGGTCAACAACTACTACAGGGAATCCGAAAAGGTGGGGGATTCTGTGGTGGTGCTGGGTGGCGGCCTGGCTGGCTGCGAATGCGCCGTCCATCTGGCCCAGGAGGGCAAACAGGTGTATCTTGTGGAAATGCGGGATACGCTGGCCCCGGACTGCAACATTCGCCATCGGCCCATTCTAATGCAGAAGATCGACGATCTGGTTACCGTCCACTTGGGTCACGCAGGGCTTTCCGTTACCGAGGATGGCCTGATCTGCAAGGCCCCCGACGGCAGCGAAGTGCTGATTCCCGGCAAAACCGTAATCTGCGCCGTGGGGCAAAGAGCAAACCGTGGCGATGTGGATGCCCTTCGGCATTCCGCTCCCTTCGTCCGGGAAATCGGTGACTGCATTCGCCCCGCCAATATTACCAAGGCCATTTACGAGGGCTATCATGCCGGGCTGGATATTTAAACCCAACCAAGCACAAAAAACAAGAGGAAGGCTCCAGGAGTCTTCCTCTTGCTGTATCATTTTTAAATCCGGTCACAGATGAGCTTGCCCATTTCTACCGTGCCCACAGGTGCCCCTTCTCCGGCAATATCTGCGGTGTGGTATCCATCAGCCAAAACCGCATCCACTGCGTTCTCAATGGCCGCCGCCTCCTCCATAAGACCGAAGGAGTACCGCAGCATCATGGCCGCAGACAGAATGGTGGCAATGGGATTTGCCTTGTTCTGGCCCGCAATATCGGGGGCCGAGCCGTGGATGGGCTCATACAGGGCAGGATTACCATCGCCCATGGAGGCAGAAGCCAGCAGACCAATGGAGCCCGTCACCATGGAGGCTTCGTCAGAGAGAATATCACCGAACATATTCTCTGTCACCACCACATCGAACTGGCTGGGATCCCGGACGATCTGCATGGCACAGTTATCCACCAGCATATCGGCATACTCCACATCCGGATATTCTGCACTGAGCTTGTGCATAACGCTGCGCCACAGTCGGCTGGTCTCCAGCACATTGGCCTTGTCCACAGAGGTGACCTTCTTTCTGCGAAGCCGTGCCAGTTCAAAGGCCCGGCGGCCGATTCGCTCGATCTCCATTTCTGAATAGGCCATCAGGTCGGTACACTCCACCCCACGATCCGGGGTGTCATAGCGATCCCGCTTACCAAAGTAGATACCGCCGGTGAGCTCACGAACCATCATCAAATCAATGCCCTTGTCCACAGTCTCCTTTTTCAAAGGCGAGGCATCTGCCAACGCAGGCCGCAGGGTGGCAGGCCGGAGATTTGCATAGAGCCCCAGAGCCTTTCGAATGGCCAGCAGCCCCTTTTCCGGGCGGATTTCTGCGGGGCAGGAGTCCCACTTGGGGCCGCCTACCGCACCTAAGAGCACTGCATCGCAGGCCTTGCATTTTTCCTCGGTATCATCCGGGAAGGGCTTACCGCAGGCATCAATGGCACAGCCACCCAGCAATACATCGGTATAAGAGAAGCTGTGGCCGAACTTTTTCCCCACTTTATTGAGAACCTTTACAGCCTCATCAACCACCTCGGGGCCAATTCCGTCGCCCCGAATCAGTGCAATTTTATAGTCCATAACCGATTCCTCCTTACTCTGCCAGGCCCCGGGCCTTCAGGCTGTCCAGCAGGCCTCCTGCTTCCACAATTCCCTGAATAAAGGCCGGGAAGGGTGCGGCTTTATAAACCTGATTTTTTGTCTCGTTGACGATCTCACCGGTCTCAAAATCCACACTAACCTTGTCTCCGGCGGCAATACCTGCGGCAGCCTCCGGGCACTCCATAATAGGAAGGCCAATGTTGATGCAGTTTCGGTAGAAAATCCGGGCAAAGCTGGAGGCAATCACCACAGATACACCGCTGGCCTTAATGGCAATGGGGGCGTGCTCCCGGGAGGAGCCGCAGCCAAAGTTCCAGTCTGCCACCATAATGTCCCCCTGCTGCACCTTGGATGCAAACTGTGGGTCAATGTCCTCCATGCAGTGGGAGGCCAGAGCAGCATGATCCGGCACATTCAGATACCGGGCGGGAATGATTACATCCGTATCCACGTTGGAGCCATATTTATGTACATTACCAGTAATTTTCATGTTGATACTCCCCTTCCTTACAGATCGTCCGGTGTGCAGATGGTGCCCTTGATGGCAGAGGCCGCAGCCACCGCCGGAGAGGACAGCACCACTTCACTCTTCACATGGCCCATCCGGCCCACAAAGTTCCGGTTGGTGGTGGAAATGGCCCGCTCCCCCTCGTAGAGAACACCCATGTGGCCACCAAGGCAGGGGCCGCAGGTGGGGGTAGAAACCACTGCACCGGCAGAGATAAAGGTCTCAATGAGTCCCTCATGGAGGGCCTGCATATAAATATCCTGAGTGGCAGGAATCACAATGGCACGAACCGTATCCGCAACCTTCTTTCCCTTCATCACCTCTGCGGCAATCCGCAGGTCAGAAATCCGTCCGTTGGTGCAGGAGCCAATGACACACTGCTGGATCTCCATCCCCGCAACCTCCTTCACCGTCTTGGTGTTACTGGGCAGATGGGGCAGCGAAACCGTGGGCTGAATCTGGGAAAGGTCAATCTCAATGACCTGCTCGTACTCTGCGTCCTCGTCTGCCTCGTATGCAGTCCAGGGACGGTTCACCCGGCCAGTCATATATTCGACAGTCTTTTCATCCACCGGGAAGATGCCGTTTTTGGCCCCCGCTTCGATGGCCATGTTGGCAATGGTGAACCGGTCATCCATGGAAAGGGCGGCAACACCGGGGCCAGCGAACTCCATGGACTTATAAAGAGCACCGTCCACACCAATCATGCCGATAATGTGCAAAATCACATCCTTGCCAGATACCCAGGGCTGAAGAGAACCGGTCAGATAGAACTTGATGGCAGAGGGCACCTTAAACCAGGCAAGGCCCGATGCCATACCGGCACACATATCTGTGGAGCCAATGCCGGTGGAGAAGGCACCCAATGCACCGTAGGTGCAGGTGTGGGAGTCTGCACCGATACAACATTCACCGGCAGCGATCAGTCCCTTTTCCGGCAGGAGTGCATGCTCAATGCCCATGGTACCCACATCAAAAAAGTTGGTGATATTGTGCTTCCGGGCAAAGGTACGGGCCTGCATAGAAAGCTTGGCTGCATTGATATCCTTACATGGGGTAAAGTGGTCGAGAACAATGGCGATCTTATCTTTATCGAATACCTTGGTAAACCCAGCTTTTTCAAACTCTGTAATGGCAACAGGAGTGGTCACGTCATTTCCCAGCACCAGATCAAGCTTGGCCTCGATCAGCTCTCCTGCCTTCACAGATGCCTTTCCTGCGTGGGCCGCAAGAATTTTTTGGGTCATGGTCATTCCCATATATATCCCTCCAAATGTTTTTTCTTATATTATGACATAAGTCTTGCAAGAAGAATGTAACATGTGTTACAATTATAGCATTCATAGCAACATAAACCGAATCAGGAGGATACGAAATGGGCTCCCAGTCGGTAAACTGAGCCGTCACGCTACATCGAAAGGATATCTTATGCAATACGACAGCTTTTCCTCTCCCCTCACGGGCCTGCCGGAGGAACTGTTCCAGCCCTTTTTTTCCGCTGGGCAGCCTACAATATATAAAAAGGGTCAGGTCATTTACCTCCAGGGCCAGGAGCCAAACTTTCTATACTGCCTTCAATTCGGCACCGTCCGAACCGGGATTCTCTCCGACCAGGGAGAGGAAAAAATACTGACCACTTACCCCGCCGGTTCTATTTTTGGTGAAGCCTCCTTTTTCGACGGAATGCCCCGGGTCTCTACCGCAGTCGCTGCCACAGACTGTTCCATCATCTGCCTTGGCCGTGAGAAGGTAGAGGCGCTCTTTCGGCAGAATCCAAACCTGTCCTCTCTGATGATAACATACCTGGCCCGGACAGTTCGGCTCCTCAGTGGCCATGTAGACACCATGAGCTTCCAGACTGCCGACAAGCGACTTGCAAATCTGCTTTTAAACCATCCGGATGCAGCCGCAGAAATTCATCTGACCCACGAGGAACTGGCCGCCGCATTGGGCGTCAGCCGGGTCACGGTCAGTCGGCTTCTTGGCAGCTTTGCAAAAAAAGGATGGGTAAAAACCGGCTACGGAACTGTTGTTATTACCAGCGCCCAGGCGTTAGAGGAACTTTGATTTACCCATTTATTAAAACACTTTTCAATCTATGTTCACAGCCTGTTCACAAACCTATTGTATCCTATAATCACAACAAAGGAACACGGACACACCGATCGTCGGGGAAAGATCCCCGAATAGCTGGACGGCCCCGGTTCCCCAAGTCAGGAGGGATACATCAAAATCATTTAATTTTACAACTTGCTTTTTTACTTCTTTATATACATTCTCCTTTACATTTTATTTCGCCGGACCTGCACAACCCGGCACGTACAAAAAATCAGCACCGCAGCCATTCAGGAGGCTGCGGTGCTTTTTTTCATTCGCTGATTTCACCAGAGAAATTCTTTTGGAAGATACGACGAACCTCTTCCGGATCCTCTGTCTGGCCCAGGGCCCACATAAGCTTAGTCACAGCCGCTTCGGTGGTCATATCCCCGGCGGGGATTACACCGGTCTCCAGCAGCTTGCGCCCCACCTCATAGATGGTAAAGTTACTGGGCTCATAGAGACACTGGCTGCAAGCCACCACCACAATGCCCTGCTGCTCCAGCATCCGGAGCTTCTCCAGGAGATCCCGCCGGTGGAAATGCATTCCTCCGGCCCCAAAGGTCTCCAGCACCACCCCACGGTAGCCCATCTCCTTTATGTAGTCAAAGAGCTTAGGGTTTGTATTGGGAATCAGCTTCAACAGAAACACATCTGTCGAAACCTTATCCAGCAAGGTTCGGGGAGCATCCGGGTTGGGAGCCTGGCGATCGTAGACCCGGAGACCATCGGCGAAAATCTCACCCAAATACCGGGCGTTCACGCTCTCAAAGGCATCGAATCCCATGGTTCTCACCTTCACCGCCCGGCAGCCCCGGATAATATGCCGATTAAATGCCACACTGACCCCCATGATTCCCGCCTCTACAGCCCCCAGGGCACAGAACAGATTGTTTCTTGCATCGGTAAGCATATTGTCCATGGGAATTTGGGAGCCGGTGAACACCACCGGCTTTTTGAGCCCCGGCAGCATATAGGAAAGCATGGACGCAGAGTAGGCCATGGTATCCGTTCCGTGGGTGATGATAAATCCGTCAAAGTCATGGTAATTATCATGGACAGCACGGGCCATTATGCTCCATTCCTCTGCCTGGATATTGGAGGAGTCCAGATTCATAATCTGCTTTACGGTGATCTGGAACTTTCCACGCAGATCCCCCAGGCTTTCGATCAACTCTTCGCCGGAAATCCCCGGCTCCAGCCCGTCCTTGCCGGGCCGGGAGGCAATGGTGCCTCCTGTAGACAGCAATAAAACCTTAATCATCGTTACTCATCCTCGTCAAAGGGTACATCCTCGTCTTCCTGGAGCTCCGGTTCCTCTGAGGCAGCTCCGGCCACCGCCCTGGGATTGATCCCCACCATGGAGTCCCACTGTTCCCGGGTGATGAGAAGCTGCCGGGCTTTGGATCCCTCAAAGGGCCCTACAATGCCTTTCTCCTCCATTTCGTCCATGATGCGGGCTGCATGGGCATAACCCAGCTTCAGCCGTCGCTGGAGCATGGAGACAGATGCCTGCTTGGTATCCAGAACAACCTCCACCGCATCCGGCATCAGCTCGTCCCCATCCAGCACCAGAGCGGTCTGAGCAGCATCTGCCGCCGCTTTGGCAGTATCCCCTGCCGCATTCTGTTCGATTTCTTTCAGAATATCGTCGGAATAGTCTGCCTCAGAGGACTGCTTCACAAAACGGACAACCTCCTCCACCTCTTCATCGGTGATAAAGCAGCCCTGAAGTCGTTTGGGCTTGCCGCCACCCAGAGGCGCATAGAGCATGTCGCCCTTACCCACCAGCTTTTCCGCACCGCCCTCGTCCAAAATAATCCGGCTGTCAATGGCCGAAGCCACAGCGAAGGCAATTCGGGAGGGAATATTGGATTTCATCAGACCAGTGATTACATCCGAAGAGGGACGCTGGGTGGCGATCACCAGGTGCATTCCTGCTGCACGGGCCTTCTGGGCAATACGGACAATGGAGTTCTCCACTTCCTTGGCCGCTACCAGCATCAGATCTGCCAGCTCGTCAATGACAATCACGATCTGGCTCATGGGGGTCATCTCCGGATCGGAGGCGGCCAGCTTATTGTAGCCCGTCATATCACGAACATTATATTCCGCCAGCAGTCGGTACCGCCGCTCCATCTCCGTCACTGCCCACTGGAGGGCACCGGCGGCCTTTTTCGGGTCATCCACCACAGGAATAAGCAGGTGGGGAATGCCGTTATAAATACTCAACTCCACCACCTTGGGGTCGATCATAATCATCCTGACCTGTTCGGGAGAAGCCCGGTACAGCAGAGATACGATAATGGAGTTCATACATACAGATTTACCGGAGCCGGTGGTACCTGCGATGAGCATGTGGGGCATTTTCGCAATATCTCCCACAATGTAGTTACCGCCAATGTCCTTGCCCAGGGCGAAGGCCAGATTGGATTTATGGTATTTAAACTCCTTAGAGGACAGCACCTCCCGAA
>CAZFXB010000010.1:6078-20641 GCA_964522835.1 uncultured Oscillospiraceae bacterium | reverse complement strand
CCACCAGGGCCGCCAGGGCCACCGGGAGCACCGCCGGGAGCACCGCCGGGAGCACCGCCGGGAGCGCCACCACCAGCACCGGGGCCAGCGCCGGGGCCCTTACCACCGCCAGGTGCGCCGCCACCGGGAGCACCGCCGGGGCCGCCCATCATCATGGGAATTTCCACAGCACCAACAATCTTACCAAAACGCTCAATGTTCAGGCTCACCTTCAGCTGGGCCTTCTTAGTGTAGGTGTTGTCGTCATCCATGGTCTTATAAGGAACAGGGAAGGGAACAGAGTTCTGAATCAGCTGGACAGGGGTGTAGTCGGTATGCAGGGGGCCCTTGTCCTGGAGCCACAGGCCGGTACCGGATTCGGGAGGATCCAGCAGGGGATCCGCAGCAGCACCGCCGGGAGGAGGCCCGCCGGGGCCTGCCTTGGGGTTGGCCAGGGTTTCGTATTTGTCGTGACCGGAGTTGGCAGTGTCCATGGAACCACCCATATCGGGGCAAACCTGCTCATGGAGATACTTCCATTCGCCGTCTTCAAAGATGAAGTCAGAGCCGTAGCGCTCCCACAGGGTCATGCAGCGGCGCTTCAGGTTCTGGTTCATGGTGGAGAACAGAACACCGGGGGTCAGGAAGGATGCACGGGCGGTCATGCCGTCGTCTGCAACCTCCACAATGTCGGTTGCCAGGGTGTGCATGGCTACCTCACGGATGGAACGGGCATCGAAATGGCCAATTTCCGGCAGAATGTTCAGAAGGTTCTGATAACCACGCTGACCGCTTACGTTATAGGTGGTTACGTTGTTGTAATATACGCTGTCATAGCCACGCATACGGCCAAAAGAGTGTGCCCAGGAGGTGTCGTCGCTCTTGGACCAAATCTGGCCCCACTCCTCATCGCCAAAGGCTTTGGCGTGGAGATAGGCGTGTCTTGCGTGCAGGGTTTCAGCAGCCTGAGCACCCTCCGCATTGTGGATGCGGGCCTCCAGGCTCAAATAGCTTTTTCTCATGTTGCCGCCTCCTTATGCGTTCAGATTGGGATGACCCTCGGGGCCATAGCTAATTTCGTCGGTGAAGGTGTCATAGGGATCGTTCAGCGGGGGATAGTTGTCACACCAGGTGTAGGAGGGATCGTGAGCCAGCATGGCGATGGTGGGATCGCCAAAGTCGATCTCGTCCCGTCCGGTGCCTCGGATATAGATGGACATCTGCTCGCCCAGATCGTGACCGGTCTGCACGGAGAAGTCATTGGAGAATACCACATGCCAGATCTTCCAGCCGCCGGCTTCTTTTATAAAGTCGGCGCAGATCTTCTGGCAGTTCCAGTTGCAGTCCGCAGTTCCGTCCTCGCCGGGATAGCAGTCAGCACCAATGGAATACCAGGTGCCCTGGGCGGTTTTTCCGTCCTCGGCCAGGTTTACATTGGGGGTAGAAAGGGGATGGAACAGGAAACGGCCGTAGCCGGGCTCTGCACCGGGAATGTCCTTGACCTCTTCCACAGCCTGGGAGATGCACAGGTCATAGTAGCGGCGGATTTCCTCCATGCCCACATAGTAACCCCAGTTTTTGCCGAAGGAAGCGGTGGCCTGATGCTCGGGCTCCTGCACCCAGAGATCCTCCAGCTCCTTGTGATACCAGCCGTTGGTTTCGTAGATGGTGCGGCGGGACATGAGATCCTTTACTGTCTCGATATCCCAGACCCGGATGATACGCTCCTCATTGGAACGGGTGATTGTCTTTTTCTTTGCCATTGCCATTTCCTCCTTTATACGCCATAGCTGAAGGTATCAGCAAAGGTTTTGTAGGGTACCGGCAGGGGAGGCATCTGAGAAGTTGCTCTGGTGCCGGAATAGCGGGCGTGGAGCACCTCCCTCTTGGTGGGGGCGGGAGGTGTGAGACCACGAAGGGACTCGAATTCAGGAAGATCCGGGAACACCTTTGTGGGCTCCTTGGCACCCCAGTCGGTGCCGGAGGGGGCATTTATATCTTCCAGATACTGCATGTGCAGGATCTTCCACAGGCCATCCTCATAGACGAAGTCGGCACAAATGGTGCCCAAAATCCAGTGAGATACGGGGCCACGGGTATCTACGGTGGTGTTAAAGCCGAAGATGCAGCAGTATGCCTTGGCGGTTTCGCCGTCCTCAGCCACTTCGATGACATAGTTGCTGACGGATTTCAGCTCCATCAGACCTACACCGAAAATCTCCTCGTCAGACTTGTCCCCCAGCTTCTCGGGGAAACGGGCCTTCAGGCAGGCAGCTACCTTGGCGGTGTAGCCGGGGAACCAGCCGTAGTAATCCTCAACGGCCTTGCGGCCCTCATACCAGCCATCGTTGACACCGTAGCAGATGTCGTCACGCTGGCTCCAGAGATCCTTTACAATGTCTGCTTCTTTTTTCAGCAGCAGATAGTGGACATACTTGCCCATCTGGTTCTTTACATCACGCCGGTCTTCCCAACGCTCTACCAGATGTTCGATCTGTAAATTTGTCATAATTAGCCTCCTTTTGGGTGGGGGATTTTAGCCTACACGCTCCAAGTAACGATCATAGGCGGCCTGCTGGGCATCCATAGCACCCTGCAGATCCATGCCCTTGATGTTCTCTACGTATGCAGCATAGGAGCTTTCGCTGAGTTCTTCTACGCCGGTGACGAACTTCAGAGCCATCTCGGCCACGTAGGTGTTGATATCGGCCATAATTGCGGAAACAGTTTCTGCCTCATCTGCATTCAGGCTGGCACCGCCGGGAATGCCAAAGGTGGTGACGGTGGAGGGATCCTCAGCCTGGTTGATCCAAAGGTCATAGGCCTCCAGCTGGAGATTGGTGTACTCATCGTCGTACTTGTGCCAGTCGTAGATGAAGCCACCGCTGGTGCAGAGGAATACGCCGTTGGCCATCTTGAGAGAGGGAAGGCCCAGATCATTGTTCACGATAATGCCGCCCAGCTTGGGGGTGCCGTTTTCGTCATACTCGAAGGTTTCGCCCTCGTAGCCGTAGTTGATGAACTGGGTCAGGTCGGGATCGTACCACATGTCGCACCACTTGCAGGCCAACTCAATGTTTTCGCAGTCCTCGGAGACGGAGAAGCCGCCGGAGCCTGCCACGGAGGTGGTGGAACCCAGGTAGCCGGACTTGGCATCATCCTTGCCGGGATCGCTCATCAGGCTCAGCTTGGCATTGGGATTGACAGAGGCCATCAGATCCTCGTAGGTCTTGATGTAGGAAACATCGGAGAACCAGATACCGGCCTGCTCGTTGGTGATGAGAGTCTGATCCGGCAGATTCTCCATGTAGGAGGTGAAGTCGGAGGAAATCAGGCCGTTTTCATACCAGGAGCGGAACATGGTCAGCATTTCATAGTAGGCGTCGCTGGAGGGGCCGTGGGCCACGGTGTCACCGTCCAGATAGAAGTTGTTGCTGTCGGCCACGGCGGAAATACCGAAGCCGCCTGCCATCAGACCCCAGGGGGAGAGTACCTGATAGGGCATTACGTAGGGATCCGAGATGTTGTATTCGGACTTGAATGCGGTCAGCACTTCCTCCATGGCACTGTAGCTCTTGGGAACCTCAAGGCCCAGCTCGTCCAGCCAGTCCTGACGAATCAGGAAGCCGCTTTCCGAATAGGTGGCCAGGGGCAGGTCTACCCGGGGGAAGTTCAGAATGTATCCGGCCTCGGTTTTCAGGTCGCCAGCGATGGTGTCATATTCGTCCATCAGGGCCATGAAGTTGGGGATGCAGTCCTCGTAATCCAGGAAGTTGATGGCGATGCCGTCCTCGTATGCCTGGTCAGCAGCATCGTAGTAGTTGAGGGCATCGTTGATGATGTCGCAGTAATCACCGGAGGCGATCATCAGCTGGAAGGTGGTGGCTGCGTCCATCATGTTGACCATCTGGAAATCAATATGTACATTGGTGATCTCCTCAAAGGTCTGGTAGAGGTAGCTCATGTCGTTGGGGGATTCCATGATGGCAGCCAGCGGTGGGGGCTGGGTGTAGAACATGGTAAGGGTGGCGGGCTCCTCAGAAAGGGGCTCGAACACGGACCAGTCAAAGTCCTTGTCGCCGGCCACAGGGCCATCCACCACTTCTTCCTCCACGGGCTCGGCAGCCACGGAGGCGGGCTCCTCTACAGAGGAAACCTGATCCTGGGCGGGAGCAGCTTTCTGAGCAGGCGCACTGGAAGCCTCCTGGGCAGATGCTTCTGATGCGGCGGAGGTGGTGTCTCCGGTACCGCCGCAGGCAGCCAGCAGAGAAACCAGCAGAGCAGCAGCCAGAAGCAGGGCAAACAGTTTTCTTGTTTTCATTGAAACACATCCTTCCTAATAGTATGCACCTCAATTTTAGCCTGTTTCTCATTTGGGGACAAATGCCCATAAATCATAAGCCATAACTTGAAGTTATGATGGAGCCAGCGGAAACCAGGAAATATTAAAAAAAGACCACATTCCTGAATCGGGGATCCGAAGGGGGAATGTGGTCTACGCAGTTTTTACAGGAAGCCCTCCCGGGCCTTTACGCCGAAGTGGCCTTCCAGCAGGTGGAGCTGTTCGTCTGTGATGGTGTTGAGCCGGGGCAGATGGGCGATCTTTATGTAGACCTCTGCTGCTTTTTCGGCGGTTTCGATCAGACCGAAGGTTTCGTCCAGATCCCGTCCTGCACCGTAGATGCCGTGCTGTGACCAGACCACCAGTCGGGCGGTCTCCATTTCCCGGGCGGTGGCAACGCCGATCTCGTTGGTGCCGCAGAGCATCCAGGGCAGTACATTGACGCCCTCCGGGAATACCACAATGCACTCGGTACACATCTGCCAAAGGGTTCTGGTAAAGCTTCTGGAATCCAGGGGGTGTACATAGGTCATAGCCAGCAGATTTACCGGGTGACAATGCATAACCACTCGGCTCTCCGGATCCACGTTTCTACGGGCGATGTGGCTCATCAGATGGGCGGGGAATTCGGAGGTGAACTTGCCGCCGTCACGATAGCCCCAGAGAAGCTCCGCATTCTGGCCGTCCTGAGAGATTTGCAGGATTCCCAGGTTGGTTTCGGGATCAAATTCAACATTTTTAAAGTATTTTCCCGTGCCGGTGACGATAAAATATTCTCCGGACAGGGGAGATGCATCAAAACCCAGGGGAATGGTGCGCAGAATCTCATGGGGATTCAGGTAAGCTTCCACCTGCTCCTTTTCCAGCCGGAGGCTGATGTTGCCGCCGTTCCGCTCGTCCCAGCCAAGACGATACATATTTGCAGTGGTTTTCTTCATTTCCTCCACAAAGGGAGCCGTCAAAATTTCTTTCATGGCAATTACCCTCGCTTGCTGAGGACTTGGGCCTCGTATTTTTCAATCTCCGGGAACCATGCGCCGTCCAGCGGCTTGCCGCAGGACTTACAATATTCATCCCACACCTCTCCGAAGGGCATGGTCTTCATCTCTTCCTGGAGCACCATCAATTTTGTCCAGTTGCCGCTGTCCTGGAGGGCTTTCATTTCGATGTTGGGCTGAAGCAGGGCGAAGAGCAGGGCCTTTTGCAGATTGCGGAATCCGGTGACCCAGGCAGAAATTCGGTTGATGGAGGCATCGAAATAATCCAGAGCGATAAATACCCTGTCCAGCCCATCACAGCGGACAATTTCCTTGCATATTTCCTTGGTCTCATCGTCAAAGAGCACCACGTGGTCAGAGTCCCAGCGAACCCCCCGGGTTACGTGAAGGGCCATTTTTTTGTCATAGGTGAGAATGGAAGAAATTTTGTCGGATACCACTTCGGTGGGATGGTAGTGCCCGTTATCCATCAGACAAATGCAGTCATCCCGGCTGTCGGCATATTTGAGGCACCATTCCGCAGACCCTACCGTGTAGCTCTCCACACCAATGCCAAAGACCTTGCTTTCAGCACAGGGGTAGACCATGGTTTTGTCAAAAGGCTGAGAGAGGATCTCGTCGAAGGACTGCTTATACCGCATACGAGGGCCGATCCGGTCAGCAGGTACATCCTTAAAGCCGTCGCCAGTCCAGATGTTCATAACACAGGGCTGGCCCAACTCCTGGGCCAGGTACTGGGAGATGCGAAGGGAGGCCCTGCCGTGTTCCACCCAAAATTTCCGGGTCTCCTCGTTGGGGGAGGAGAGGGTCAGGGGATCGCACTTGGGATGGGAGAAGAAGGTAGGATTAAAATCACAGCCCATATTTCTGGCTTTACAAAAATCTACCCATTTTTTAAAGTGCTTGGGTTCCAGCTTGTCCCGGTCTACCCAGGGATTTTCCTCATCAAAGATGGCATAGCTGGCGTGAAGATTCATCTTTACCTGACCGGGAACCAGGGCAATGACCCTATCAATGTCATCCATCAGCTCCTGGGGAGTTCTGGCCCGACCGGGATAGTTGCCGGTGGTCTGGATACCACCGGTCAGAGGTTTTGTGGGATCTGTGTCGAAGCCCCGGACATCGTCGCCCTGCCAGCAGTGCAGTGCCACAGGAACGGTTTTCAGTCTGGCAATGGCTGCATCGGTGTCCACACCCAGAGCAGCGTATTTTGCCTTTGCGTCTAAATAGCTCATGGAAGTACCTCCTTGATTTCAAAACTTTTGTATATAGCCTCTTTTGCTTCGTCAAGAGAGGAAAAACTGCCGTAGTAGATCATCTGGGCCATCAGATTGCCCAGGGCGGTGCCCTCGGTGGGGCCAGCATAGACAGGCAGACCTGTCTCCCTGGCGGTGAGCCGGTTTAGATAATCTGCGTTGCTGCCGCCGCCCACAATGTGGATGGCAGTGTATGCTTTGTGAGTAAGGCCCTCCAGCTCCTGTATGGCGTTTTTATAGCATACAGCCAGAGAGTGATACACACATTTTAAAACCTGTACCAGGGTTTGGGGAACGGGAAGGCTGTGATTGATGCAGTAGTCCCGTACCGCTGCTGTCATACTGTCTGGAGCCAGAAAGGCATCATCGTTGACATCAATGATGGTGTCGAATTCTGCCACTTCGGCCAGATCGATGAGCTGCTGAAAGGTGTAGTCCGGGTTTTCTTTCCGTATAGACTGGATCATCCACAGCCCCATAATGTTTTTGAGATACCGGAACCGATATTCGTAGCCCCCTTCGTTGGTGAAGTTGGCCTCCATACTCTCCGGGGTGGTGATGGGTGCGGTATTTTCCACCCCCAAAAGGCTCCAGGTGCCGGAGGATAGGTAAACGCTGTGGTCATCTTTTGCAGGAACCGCCATAAAAGCGGAGCCCGTGTCATGGGTGGCTGGCAGCACCACAGTACAGTCAAAGCCTATCTGGTTTATGATCTCGGGCAGAAGGGTTCCTATTACAGTACCCGGCAGGGACAGCTCCGGAAACAGGCTGCTGGGATAGTCAAGGGCCCCCAGAAGTTCTGAACCCCAGGTTTTTTTCTCCGCATTCAGAAGGCCAGTGGAGGAGGCGTTGGTATATTCAAATTTCTGCACGCCTGTCAGGAGAAAGTGAAAATAGTCCGGAATCATCATCAGTGTGTCTGCTTTTTTGAGGTCATCCCCCAGAGCCCGGAGCTGATAGATGGTGTTGAAGGGCTGCTTTTGAATGCCTGTTTTTTCATACAGCTCCCGGAAGGAGATGGTTTCCTCCAGAATGCTGTCCATGCCCTGGGTGCGGCTGTCCCGGTAGGCCACAGCATTCTCAAGACGGGTCCCGTTTTTATCGGTCAAAACAAAATCAACAGCCCAGGTATCGATACCCAAAGTGGTGGGGATTTTTCCGGCGGATTTGCAGGCTTTCAGGCCATTTAGAATTTCCTGAAACAGGCCGTCCACATCCCAGCACAGATGCCCATTTTTCATCTCTGCCCCATTGGGAAAACGATATATTTCTTCTAGAATGATTTTTCCGTCCTCTAAGTGACCCAAAATGTGCCGCCCGGAGGATGCGCCAATGTCAATGGCAAGATGATAGGTCATAAAAATACCACCTTTCTTTCGCTCATAATAACATGGAATCTCTTTAAAAACTACATCGGATTCTTCAAAGAGTATATCCGATTTTGATAAAACTTGACAGGAGCTTTTTTTCTGGTTATGATGAAAAAGAGGTGACAGACCATGCGTAAATTTGTACTGGAGAAGCTATCCGAGCTGACAGAGGAGGAACGGCTGCTGCTAAAGCAACAGCCCCTGGATATGAGCCGATATAACCACACAGGACAGGCTGTGGTGGAGCCGGGAAAGATGATGCCCGGAGGGGAGATGTTTGGAATTCGTCCCCATACCCGATTTACGGACTTTCCCAGACATGGGCACCAGTTTGTGGAGATGGTGTATCAGGTTTCGGGCGTCACCCGGCATATCATAGGCGGGGTGACAGAGCTGGAGCTAAAGGCAGGCCAGCTGCTTTTTCTGGGACGGGGAACGGAGCATGAAATCAAGGCGGCTGGGCTTAAGGACATTGCGGTAAACTTCTTTCTGATTCCGGCTTTTTTTGACAGTGCAGCCATCAGCGTTGGGGGAAACAGCGCACTGGCGGTGTTTTTGACGGGAAACCTGTCCAATAAGAACATTCATTCCGGCTATTTGGTATTCGATGTGGAGGATGCGCCCATGGTGGAGAATCTGCTGGAAAACCTGATTCTGGGCCAGATGAACCGGATCGGTACGGAGATTCAGCAGCTGACCCTGGAGCTTTTGATTCAGCACCTGTCCGGCATGTCGGAGCGGGTGGTGATACAAAACCAGCTGGATTATGAGCAGGCCATTGTGTTTGGAATTTTAAACCGAATTGAGACCCAGATGCGGATCAGTCTGAGCCAGGAGGCCAGAGATTTGCAGATGGATGTGACCACACTCAGCCGTCTGATCCAGAAGTATACGGGCTGCTCCTTTACGGAGCTGCTGCATACAGCCCGGTTCAACCGGGCCATTGAAATGCTTCGGGAGACCAAGCTGAGTGTGACGGATATTGCCGGAGCTGTGGGATATGAGAACACGGCCTTCTTCTATCGGCGGTTTGGAGAGAGGTATGGCTGTACACCTCTGGAGTATCGGAAACAGCACCGGAAATAAATGCAAAATCGGATATACGGTTTGCAAAATAGGCGATTGCACAGAGTTGGTGCAATCGCCTATACTGTACCCCAAGGAGGGATACCCATGAGTATTATCAAGAATTTTGCTTCTCCCGATATGGATAGCCGGGGCATGTTTCGCTGCTGGTTTCCGGATGCGGGGGCAGATCTCGACCGAATCGAAAACCATGTAAGAACCGTCTATCAGGCTGGGTTTGGCGGCATGGAGATTGCCATGGTGCCCCAGTATGCCGACTTTGACCAAAAAGAGTACGGCTGGGGCACGCCCCGGTGGAAGGAAATGCTGCGGCGGATCCTGCAAACGGCCGTTTCCTGTCCGGAGCCTATGAAAATTGACCTGACCATTACAGCCCACTGGCCTCCGGCACTTAACACCATCGATCCCAACCATCCCGCAGCCCAGAAGGAGCTTCGGTATACGGTTACAAAGGTTCAGCAGGGGGGCGTTATGGAGCTGCCTATGCCCGAGACCAGAATCTGCGATGATGACGCAGAGGATGCGGCCCACTTTATTTTTGTGGATGAGTTCCTTTGTGCCGTTAAGGGCACCATTGTGGGACGGAAGGGAAAGAAATATATTCTGGGCCACGACAGCCTTCAGGATGTGTCTTCCTGTGTGAAGGTGCTGGAGAAGACCACCCCAGCGGGAATTGCCTATGATGAAACCAAATTTGGAAACAAGCAGAAGCTAAAGGATACCCAGCACTACTATGCCATCAATCTGGATGCTGCGGGCATTGCTCCCACAGAGGGGGACAGCTGGGAAATCGGAGATACCCTGCTGTTTGCCTATTTCACCCGGGGCACCGGCCAGACCCTGTCCGGCCGTGGAATGCCCATGTTCCATCTCCACCTCCCCATGGCAGACAAGATGTATGCTACAGACTACTATTGCACAGAGGGAACCGATGCCATCATTGATTTCTGGGAGAAAAACATTCTGGATGACCAGGAAATTCGGGATTTGTTGGGGAAAATTGACGGAGCGATCTTCGAGGACTCCATTGAGCTGTCCTGTGCCACCATTCCCTGGACAAATCGGTTTGCAGAAAATTTCAAGGCCCTCCGGGGTTATGATATTCTGCCCTTCCTGCCTGTTCTTCAGAGCCTGAAGGGCAGCCCCTGGCAGTTCCTGACGGACAAGCGGGTGGAAAAACTGCTGGTGGACGATTACTACACCACCCTGAACGATCTGTACATTCGGGATCATGTGGGAAGGCTGACGGATTGGACCCATACCTTCGGCTACAAATACCGGGCCCAGAGCTACGGTGGCGATGTAAATACAGCGGCGGCCTCCTGCGTGCTGGATGTGGCCGAGGGCGAAAGCCTGGGCTTTGGAGAGATGCGGGAGTATTTCCGTAATCTCTCCGGCGGTGTACACATGACCGGACGGAAGTTCCTCTCTGACGAGGTTTTGGCGGATTTGATGGCGGGCTATTGTCTGGATTGGAAAAGCGCCGCCGGAACCCTGAATTCCAACTGGAGTGCAGGTGTAAACCGGATGGTGATCCACGGAATGAGCTACGAGACGGAGGTTTCCGGAAAATACAGCCAGTGGCCCGGTTGGCACGCCTTTATGAACGCTTTCGCAGACCCCTGGGGGGATCGTCAGCCCTACTGGCATCAGGTGAAGAAGCTGTCGGGGTATATTGCACGAACGCAGGCTGTCCTGCAAGGCGGAAGCCCCAAGCTGGATATTGCAGTCTATAAGGCACAGCGGGCCTATGGCTGGGGATATACCAAACTGCTTGACTATGGCTATAGCTATGATGTGATCTCCAATCCCCATCTGTTTCTGCCTGAAGCCACAGTAGAATCTGGGGTACTGTGCCCCAATGGCCCCCAGTATCAGGCTATTCTGGTGGTAAATCAGGAGATGATCCCGGAGACCTCAGCAGTGAAATTGCTGGAAATGGCAAAACAGGGGCTTCCCGTGCTGTTTGTGGGCGATCTTCCCAAACTTTCCACCGGTGCATTTACAGAAAACCAGACCGTGGTGGATGTGGTGGAGGAGATGAAGAGCCTTGCCACTGTGGCCGTTGTCCCCGATCTGGAAGCAGCGGTGCAGGAACTGAGGAAACGTGGAATCCAGGCACGGGCAGCCTACGATTGCCCCAAGGTGGAGTCCATCTGCCGTCAGGACGAAAGCGGCACCTATTACTTCTTCTACAACGGCGGCGAAGAGACCAGTGTGCAGGTAACCTTGACCGGTTCCGGAAATCCGGTGCTGGTGGACGCCTGGTCCGGAAAGATCATCCCCGTTCCCTTTGTGAAAAAGAAAAATGGAACCCAGGTGGAGATTTCTCTGCATCATCGGGACAGTGCCATTGTGGCTCTGCTGCCGGAGGCAGCCCCGGTGGTGGAGAAAAAGCTGGGCGAGGCCATCCCGCTGGAGAACTTCGATACCACCATTATCTCCTGGGGCCCTGACCCGGATGCGGCCATTCCTACCCAGTCCAAAAAGACCACCCTGGAGCTGGGGGTACAGAAGGCCTGCGTTTGGGACGAGCTGGAGGTTACCCAGGTGCAGCTGGATGCCCTTGGTGTGGACGGTATGAATCACGTATCCGGACAGGGATTCTATAAGGCAGAATTCCAGCTTCCGGCCTGTGACGGGGCTGTGCTGACCGTGGATACCGGAGCCTGCATGGTGGTATCCGGTAAGCTGAATGGACGGGAGATCCCGGCACTGAACCAGCGAAGCGGCAAAGTGGATTTGGAAGGGCTGACCCAGGAGGGAACCAACACCCTGGAGCTGGAGATTGCCACCACCCTAATCAATCGGCTCCGTATCGCCCATCCTCTCTTTGACGGGAAGGGTGGAATGCCTGCACCTCCCTCTGCTCCCGAAGGGGCCGAAGCAGGAGCCACTCCTGTGGAGATGATGGAGGAAGAGAACGATTACGAGCTGCCCGGTGCCCCCATGGATATGCCGGAGCCCCGAGGGGATCAGTATCATTACGGTATTCTTGGCGCAAGCGTTACACCGTACTATAACGTATAATAATGAGGCGGTCTCAAGTGTGATACAGCATCACCTTGGGGCCGCCCCAGTTTGTCTATGAAAGGCAGGGTCTGCTGCCCCAGGCAGCAGACCCTTGTGTGGTTTATTCGGAAAGATACCCAGCAGCAGCCACTGCGGCAATGTATCCCTCGTTGAGAGCCTGGGTCAGAGCGGTGAATACCTGCTCGATGTAACCAACGCCCACATCGCCGGGGATCATAATGCCACGGGTGGTATCGCCTGCGGCAAACAGACCGGGGATGGGCTTGCCCTCTTTCAGGACAGCTGCATTTTCGTCGGTGGTCATACCGCCAACAGCGTTCTCATGGAACATTTTCAGCTTCAGCGCATAGAAGGGGCCCTGGCCAATGGGCTTCTTCGGCTTGGGAGCACCGAACATTTTAGCCATCATCTCAGGATCGGGCTTGTCCTCGTCGTCATCCTCATCGCTCATCATGGGAGGCATACCGCCCATGGCAGGGGGAGCGTGCTTGGTAGATTCGTTGTAGGTTTCCACGTTCTTGAGGAGGATCTCACGGTCTACGCCCAGCTTGTCGGCCAGCTCCTCCAGAGTGTCCGCAATGACCACAGCGTTGTCGATGCCGCTATCCTCGGGAATGGCCTCCTCCAGCAGGATCTCCTCCCAGTTGTTCATAAAGTCCTTCAGATTCATGCCGGGGGACTGCTCCGGCTGGGCCTGGGCATCTGCAATGGCCTCGGCGGCGATGGCGTGATCTACGATCTTCCAGATGTGCCACTTGGGGTCGTTGACCAGGGGGCTGACCTCCTGCATACCCAGACTGCCTTCGTAGTAATTGCCCTGGGTGCCCATGGAGAAGCCGCTGTTGCCCAATGCAATGTTCAGGCTGACGGCAGGATAGGGATGCCGCATGGGGCCGAACATATTGACACGGCGGTTGATATAGTCAATGTCTGCGCCTAGTTCTTCGCACATGAGAATGCCGTCACCGTTGGAGCCAGCACCGGCAAAAATATGGATGGGATCCTTGCCTTCGTTGTCATAGAACATGGGCTGGAAACGATTCATCAGTTCCTCGTTCCGGCTGAAGCAGCCCGTTGCCACAATGGCTGCCTTACAGGAAATCTCTACCTCGCCGCCTTCGTCCTGGGCCAGAACGCCGCAGATGGCACCGTTTTCGTCGGTAATCAGGTGCTTTGCAGGGGTTTTATAGAGAATTTCGCCCCCATTTTTCAGGAAATCGTCCCGCAGATGGGTGGTCATGTACCAGCCACCCTCGCCGGGGCCGATCATTTTGTCGATTCTGGTACCGGCACGATCCCATTCGAAGGTGCCCTCCAGTCCAAGGCCCATGGGGGTCTTAGCCAGCTTATAAGAAGAGGCCAGGTCGTGCTCGTCAATCATCCAGTCAATGAATTCTGCGTTGGCCTCAAACATCCGCCACAGCAGCTTGGGGTTTACGTTGCCGTCTACCATTTTAATGAATTTTTCATATTCCTTTTTCCGCTTGTCCTTGGCTCCGGCGGCCTCGTGCCACTTGCTCCAGTGGCAGCGGAATCCGGCTGCATACCAGGCGCTGCCGCCTACCTCGTGCATTTTTTCCAGAACAATGACCTTCTTGCCCTGATCCTGGGCCTTAGCAGCGGCAACCATACCGGCAGCACCGGCACCGATGACCACCACATCCGCAGTCTTTACAATTTTCTCGTGAGGGGGCATTTTGGGCTCTGGCTTCTCCGGGTTGGAGATACAGCCGTTGTGACATACCTTCACGCACTTACCGCAGGAGATGCACTTCTCCGGGTCAATCCAGTATTTTGCGTTCTTCATTCGAATGGCATGCATGGGACATTCTACCCGGCACTGATGACAGGCAGAGCAGAATTCCTGATTGATAACATAAGACATTTTGAACCCTCCATCATTTGGTTTTGCTCCCGGGGGTGCCGGGAAATACTGTTCGTACTAATTATATTACAAGAGAAAGAGGGACGCAAACTATCATTATGTTAGAATGAGGTAACAAAAACAGAACAAGGCCGCTTCTGGTGGTCAGAAGCGGCCTTGGGATGGTGTTACTTTGCAGCGGCTTTTTCAGCCTGCAGCTTTTTCTTCTGTGCATTGGCTAGCATCAGCTTGATCCGGTTTTCCTGATTGATTTTTGTGGCGCCCGGGTCATAGTCAATGGCCACAATGTTGCTTTCCGGATAATCCTCCTTCAGCTTGCGAATCATGCCCTTACCCACGATGTGATTGGGGAGACAGCCGAAGGGCTGGGTGCAGACGATGTTGGGCACACCGGAATGGATCAGCTCCAGCATTTCGGCGGTCAGGAGCCAGCCTTCGCCCATCTTGTTGCCATCCCCTAAGTAGCCTTCGATCATACGGTGAAGGTCGTTGAAGTCGCCGGGGGCACGGAACCGACCGGAACGGTTCAGCGCATCGATCATGGCATGCTGGTACTTCATCAGGTACTTCTCCAGGAACTGACACAGCTTCTTCTTGGCCCACAGACCGCCGTA
>CAZFXB010000010.1:0-5978 GCA_964522835.1 uncultured Oscillospiraceae bacterium | reverse complement strand
TGGAGGCAGGCATCGGTGTCGCCCTTGTTTACCTCGTAGGGCCGTACCTGCCAGCCCACGTTCATCATCAGGTCGCCGTAGATGACTGCAAATACAGCCTTCCGCAGAATGGGCAGGGTCAGATTAAAGCCCGGATTTTTCTCCATGCCGGAAAGGTTCAGGGAGATAACGGGGACAAAGCCCAGGTCTGCCCGTTCGAGAGCTTTCCGCAGCAGGTGGATGTAGTTGGAGGCACGGCAGCCGCCGCCGGTCTGGGTGATAAACAGGGCCACCTTGTGGGGATCATAGCCCCCGTTGTGGATGGCATCCATCAGCTGACCAATGACCAGAATGGCAGGGTAGCAGGCATCGTTGTGGACATATTTTTGGCCTTCCTCCAGAATGGTGTGACCGGAGGTGGACAGCAGCTTTACCTTATAACCTGCTTCCTGGAGGATGCTTTCGATCATGGCCAGATGATCCGGCAGCATCTGGGGGGCCAGAATGGTATAATCCTTGGCCATCTCCTTAGTAAACAGAAGTCGTCCGGTTTTGTCATAAACAAGCTCTGCCATTATACACCCTCCTTTCTGGCATCCATGGCGGCAATGAGGCTGCGGATACGGATTTTTACCGCACCCAGGTTGGTAATATCGTCAATTTTCAGCTGGGTATATAGCTTGCCACCCTTTTCCAGAATAGAGCGAAGCTCGTCGGTGGTGATGGCATCGGTGCCGCAGCCGAAGGAGACCAGCTGCACCATCTGCATATCGTCCTGGGTGCAGATGTAACGGGCGGCATTGTACATGCGGCTCTGGAAGGTCCACTGGTTCAGCACGGTTCGGCTTTCGTAGCCCAGCAGGTGGGAAAGGCAGTCCTCGGTGATGAGGACAAATCCAAAGGAGGTGATGAGATCGTTGATGCCGTGATTGATCTCCGGGTCGATGTGATAGGGACGGCCTGCCATGACGATGATGGGGTAGCCCTCTTTTCTGGCCTCCTCGATAAACTGCTGACCTGTGGCCCGAACATCGGCGAGATAGCTGTCATAAGCAGCGTAGGCGGCTTTTACAGCGGCTGTTGTTTCCTTCTTGGAAATGCCGAATTCTGTTTCAAAGAGCTTTGCAAGCCGTTTGGCGCAGTCTTTCCGCCGCCAGAGCCCCACATAGGGATTTAAAAATTTGGTTTTCTTCAGAGCAGGTACGTTTGCTGCCAGCAGCTCCGGGTAATAGGCCACCACGGGGCAGTTGTAGTGGTTGTCGCCAATGCCCTCGTCGTTGTTATAGGACATACAGGGGTACCAGATGGCATCCACACCCTGTTCCACCAGGGCCTCTACGTGACCATGGAGCAGCTTGGCAGGATAACATACCGTATCCGAAGGAATGGTGTGCTGACCCTTCAGATAGATATTCCGGGAGGACTCGGGGGACAGAACCACCTGGAAGTTGAGCCGGGTAAACAGCTCATACCAGAAGGGCAGGTTTTCGTACATGTTGAGGCCGAAGGGAATACCCATTTTGCCACGGGTTCCATTGCCCTGACCAAGCCCCTCCATACTGCGAAGCTTTTCGTACTTATATCTGAACATATCCGGCCGCTGAAGATTTTGCTTGCCAAGAGGCTTGGAGCAACGGTTTCCGGAGATAAATCTGCGGCCGCCGTCAAACAGATTTACGGTCAGGGAGCAGTGGTTGGTGCAGCCTTGACAAGTGGCGGGATTTGCTTTATGGGTGAAGCTTTTGAGGGCTTCTGCATCCAGAATATTGGATTTTTCGAGCCCAAGCTCCATGGCGCAGAGGGCCGCACCGTAGGCACCCATCAGACCGGAGATCACAGGACGGGTCACATTCCGACCCAGCTCCATCTCAAAGGCACGGAGCACGGCATCGTTCAGGAAGGTGCCGCCCTGTACCACAATATTTTTGCCCAGATCGTCTGCGGATGCGGCCCGGATGACCTTGTAAACCGCATTTTTTACAATGGAAATGGAAAGACCTGCGGAGATGTCCTCCACCGTAGCTCCGTCCTTCTGGGCCTGCTTTACAGAGGAGTTCATAAATACGGTACACCGGGAACCCAGGTTCACCGGGTGCTGGGCCAGCAGGCCCATTTTGGAGAAGTCGGCAATGGAATAGCCCAGGGCCTTGGCAAAGGTCTCGATAAAGCTGCCGCAGCCGGAGGAACAGGCCTCGTTGAGCATAATGGAGTCGATGGCGTTGTTTCGAATCTTAAAGCACTTCATATCCTGGCCGCCGATATCGATGATGAAATCAACCCCGGGGGAGAAGTGGGAGGCAGCCCGGAAGTGGGCCACGGTTTCTACAAGGCCCGTATCCACCTGGAAGGCGGAGCGGATCAGATCCTCGCCATAGCCGGTGACAGCACTGCCTGCAATGGTGATACGGCTGCCAAATCGATTGTAGATCTCATGGAGCTGTTCCAGAATGACGGACACAGGATTGCCCCGGTTGGAGCTGTAGTATGTATAGAGCAGGGCACCGCTGGGAGCGATGAGGCACAGCTTGGTGGTGGTGGAGCCTGCATCAATGCCCAGAAAAGCCTTTCCGGTATAGGTATCCGGATCCACCTGGGGAGGCCGGGAGGCATTGTGCCGGGCCAAAAACGCATCATATTCTTCCTGGCTGGAGAACAGGGGAGGCATGGTCTGGGTATTGCCCCGATCCTCTACAGAGTCCACCAGTCGCTGATAAATATCCTCAAACAGGCCGTCCTCGTAACCTTCGGAGCAGAGGGCTGCACCAATGGCAGCGAAGCAGTCGCCGTTTTCCGGGAAG
The DNA here is from genome assembly GCA_964522835.1 of uncultured Oscillospiraceae bacterium. Lineage (GTDB taxonomy): Bacteria > Bacillota > Clostridia > Oscillospirales > Oscillospiraceae > HGM13006. The sequence goes on along the minus strand of CAZFXB010000010.1, from coordinate 3,201 downwards.
ATGGCGTGCTGATCGTCCAGCTTCAGGGTTTCCTTAAATCGCTGCCGCAGCCCCTTCAGGAAGTGCAGGGGGCCACCCAGAAATACTACTTTGCCGGTGATGTCACGGCCCTGGGCCAAACCAGCCACGGTCTGATCTACAACAGCCTGGAAAATAGAGGCGGCTACATCTTCTTTTCTTGCACCCTGGTTCAGAATGGGCTGAATGTCGGATTTTGCAAATACGCCGCAGCGGGAAGCAATGGGATAGATTTTTTCATATCCCAGGCTCAGTTCGTCCAGCTCATCGGCAGTAACGCCCACCAGGGTGGCCATCTGGTCGATGAATGCCCCGGTGCCGCCGGCACAGGAGCCGTTCATCCGTTCCTCCAGAGAGCCCTGGAAGAAGATAATCTTAGCATCCTCGCCGCCCAGTTCAATGACGGCGTCTGTGTCGGGGATGAATTTCTCCACCGCCTCAGCAGTGGCGAAGACCTCCTGGACAAAGTTTACGTTTGCGGACTTGGCCAGACCCAAACCGGCAGAGCCGGTGATGACGGTTTTGACCTGTTGACCGTTCAGAATGGGCTCAGCCCGTTTCAGCAGTTCGCAGGTTTTTTCCCGAACCATAGAGAAGTGCCGCTCATAGGAGCGAAACAGCAATTCGTCCTGTTCGCTCAGCACCACTACTTTGACGGTGGTAGAGCCCACGTCAATGCCAATTTTTAAACTCATGTTGTTCACCTGATATATCTAAATTTGTTTATTCCATCAGTATTCACCCAGGGCGTACATAATAGCCGACAGGGCACAGAGGGGAGCGGTTTCGCACCGCAAAATCCGCTTTCCCAGGGTGCAGATCTCGAGACCTGCCTCCGAGGCCATGGCGGCCTCTTCGGGGGAAAAGCCGCCCTCTGGGCCGGTTACCAGGGAGACGGAGGAAAAACCTGCATCCATGGCCTGGGTCAAAGTGTGAGACTGTTCGTTTTCGTAGAAGAACAGGGCTTTGTCGGCCTGAGAGGCCCGTTTGAGCGCCTCTTTGTAGGAGGAAACCGTAAGCACCTGGGGAATCCGGCCCCGGCCGGATTGCTCTGCGGCGGAGGCTGCAATCTTCTGCCATCGAGGCAGCTTCTTTTGAAGAGATTTTTCGTCAAATTTCGCCACACACCGGGAAGAAGGAAAGGCCACAATCTCAGAGGCTCCCAATTCGGTGGCCTTTTGGATCACGTGCTCCAGCTTGTCGCCCTTGGAAAAGCCCATGTAAACCGAGGCGAAGGCCCGGGGCTCTGTTTCGGAAGGGGTTTCCTTCTCAATGACCAAACAGACCTGCTCCGGGGAAATATCTGAGATTACGCAGTGGAAATCAGTGCCCTGACCATCGCAGAGGGTCACTTCGTCTCCCTTTCGAAGCCGAAGCACCTTGGCATGGGAGGCATTCTCTCCGGTCAAGACGGTAAATTGTTGCCCCCCAAGGGGCATATCTACAAAAAATCGAGGCATATCAACACTCCACCCCATTTTATAGTCTAAGGGGTATTGTACCAGAATGCAGCCGCATTTGCAATGGAAAAGAACGAAGGTTTTTAAATTATTCAAACTTTTTTTAAATTTGCTGTTGACAAAACAAGAAAATCTGATATAATAGTCCATGCTAAATGCGGATGTGCTGGAATAGGTAGACTGGCCAGCTTGAGGTGCTGGTGCTCGTATGGGCGTGCGGGTTCGAGTCCCGCCATCCGCACCAGCAAAACTCCTTGAAAACCCTGTGTTTTCAAGGAGTTTTTTCTTTTGTCTGAAGGGCCGACCCTAGGTTTGACTCTTTATACTACTTGAAAATCAAGGAAAGGGTTATTGTACAGAGGCCATGGCACTTCTTGGGGGCTTTGGCTTTGACTATCTCAATATGCACAGCATCACACTCAGCGTTCTCGATTTTAACGAACTAGCAATCGCCAGCTACAAGAAGATTGGGTTTCGTGAGTGTGGCTGTAGCCATGAATCCTATCGTCTGCATGGACAGTGGCACGATTGGATTGAGATGGAGATTTTGGAACAGTGGTGGCGAGCAGGAAAAACGAGATGAAAATCGCAGAGGTGTAATCAATGATCTTGAAAACATCCCAGTGCCAAATTCAAAAATTCTCCGAATCCCATATAAAGACTGCTGTTCCTCTGTTTACAAATGAACAGGTTCGTGCATTCCTAGGTGGGCCAATTCCAGCGGATTGGGCAGAAAGACGCTTGGAGCGTTGGGCAACGGAAGAATCCGACAGCAAGTATTTTGCAGTTACGCTGCATGATGGTACGTTCGTCGGCTTCATCGACATTTCCCCCTACCATGAGCCAGACAATCAGGAACTATCTTATCTGTTTCTACCGGAGTTTTGGGGTCACGGCTATGCCTTAGAGGCTTGTCGGGCTGTGCTCAGTTATTGTTCGGAAGAATTGCACATGGATACCATTGTGGCAGAAACCCAGCGTGCAAATATTCGCTCCAGGGCCTTGCTGGAGCGGCTGGGCTTTACGCTGAAACAGGAGTTGGAACGTTTCGGTGTGGCACAGTGTGATTATGAGATAGAGTTAAAGAAACCAGAGTAACGCTATGCCTGGAGCCGTAGTCACGAAGGCCGAATCATCACTCTGGAACAGATTTCGGAGAAGGCGTGACGGTTGGTGACAGTTGCGACGGTTGAACACACCACACCTGTCAACCGTCGCAACCGCCACAAGTGACACGGAGAAATATATGTGGTCAAATCAGGTGCCACCTGACACCTTCCGATCAGAATTTTATCTGCTTGTGGCACCTATTAGGTGCCAGCTTTACTGGCCTCTGCCCCCAATTCGGGGCAGAGGTTTTCTGCATATTCGAGCAGAAAACGCAAGCATAGCAACCGTAATACGGTTACAGCTTGCTGAGAAGCCTTGCAAGCATCGCAGAAATGTACATTTCTGTGCTTGCTGGGATGCCCCAGTCCCCATATGCCGCCGGAGGGCGGAGTTACTGAAGGCGGTGCATACTCATGAAAAGAATCGAAATATATGTAAAAAGTTGCAACCAGGCGGGCTGTATTATATGGTTCGAGAAGTCGAAAGGTTTTAGCGGTTTTGTACATAACTATGTTGAAAAAACGATGTGATTGTGGTATAATTTACAATATATAGATACTTTGTGCGGGGGATAGCGTATGAAAATATGTTATAAAAAGCTATGGATGCTGTT
>CAZFXB010000009.1:4066-21847 GCA_964522835.1 uncultured Oscillospiraceae bacterium | reverse complement strand
GGGGTGGAAAAAACGCAGAAAATGTCACACACCGATTAAAATGATAGAATTTAGTGCTGGGCGCTTTCACGGTAGGCTCCAGGTGTGGTGTTTTCGTACCGCTTGAAGGATCGGGTCAGGGTCCAGCGGCTGGAGAAGCCTACAGCAACGGAGATATCGTCCACACTCATGTCTGTGTTGGTGAGCAGCTCCTTGGCTTTTTTGATCCGGGCAGAGTGAATATAGTCCACCACACCCATGCCAGTGTTTTGCCGAAGCAGCCGGCTGACATAGGAGGCACTAAGGCCCAGGGCATCTCCGATCATATCTGCACAGATGCCGGGGTCATCGAAATGCGCCTCGATAAAGCTAAGGGCCTTTTCCACCTTGTCAGAACGCTGCACATTGTCGGATTCTACATAGTCCTGTAGGGTGGAGATCAGACAGAGGCATTGCTGACGAAGCTGCTGGGCAGAGTTCATTTCCAGCAGCAAACGAAACTGATTGACAACAGGGGCCTCTTCGGCTTCATAGTCAATGACAGAAATGGAAAAAGCGGAGAGCATTTGCTCCATGTGGGAAACCAGATGATTTTTGAACAGGTCGGGATACCGGGCAGCGGTACGGAGCTCCAGATCCATCAGATTTTCCATGGTCTTCTGGAGCTGGGGGAAGTTCCGTCCAGTGATGCTTTGCATAAAGCTCTTTTCCAAATCTGTCCGTAGTACCTTGTCACTGAGCTCCATGGAGAGCCCAGCGTGCTCATAGCCGTTTTTCACCGGAGCATCGTCCCCCATGAGCTCGGCATAGGCGGTGAGCTCGTCGGCCTCTTTCTTTGCCTTGACGATGTTTTCCCGGCCCATATAGACCGTACTCACCACAGCACCACAGATCAGGCCATGTTTTTTGAGCTCCTGGGATCCCTGCTTGATGGCCTCGCATATTGCTTCAACACTTTTGCGGGAAGAGGAATCCAAATCATGTTCATCCAGATTTGTAATGTTCAGCAGAACGATCATGCCATCGGTCATGGGGACAAAAAAGGGGGTGGCTGCGTCTCCCAGATATTTTGAAATGGCGTTGCGCATCCAGTCGTCCACAGAGCGGTAATGCTCCGGAGGAATGTGTTCCTCGGCGCAGGCTGGCAAATAGCCGGAAAAATCGATGCACTGCATGGTAGCCACGGCGAAATAGTCGCTTTTGAGATTGGGCATGGCATCAGTCAAATCCCCCTCCGGGGGGCAATCTCCGCTGAGGTATTTTTCAAGAAGCCGGGTGCGGCAGGCCCGTTCCAGCTCCAGATTGTTTTTCACCAATTCAGAATATAGCTTCAGGAGAAAGCCGGAAAGAAGCAGTGCACCCAGGAGAAAAACAAGAATTCCGGCCACAGGGTGAAGCCGGGAGAGAAGGAATGTGACAAGGCCGTATACCAATGCGGGAATCAGGAATCGTGGGAGAAGTTCCTGGAGAAAAACAGCTTTTTTCACGGCAAAGCCTCCTAAATGGGGGATTTTTCAAGGAAAAACAGATCGAACTGTGACAAGTTTTGTAGTATTTCACCTTATTATATCATATAGAGGCTGGTTTTTTCAACGTTTTTTCATGTGGTGGTAGGCAGTCCCGAAAAGCAAAACCTGCCTTGTTTCTGCACTGGTATGGAAGCACCCAAAGCCTTCTCCTTGAGGAGAAGGTGGCGGCGGAGCCGCCGGATGAGGTGTAACCCGGGTATTGAAACAAGAAAAGGGGTGAAAAAAGATACCGTGGACACCTCATCAGTCAGCCTAACGGCTGACAGCTTCTCCTCCAGGAGAAGCCTCTGGCTAGTGCAAATTTGGAGGTTTGTGCGGATTCGCTGGAAAATATGCGTAATCGAGGCCCTTTTCTGCCGACCGGTTGAGGGAGACCGAAGGAAATGCCTGTGGTACAACCGGCCCTACAATGCTGCAAGAGCAACCTGTGAGCTTGTAGGGCGGCTTGCCCTCAAGCCGCCGTTGGTAGGCAGCTTCGAGACGAAAAATCTGCCCTGTTCTGCACTGGTGCGGGAGCACCCGGAGCCTCCCTTGTGTAAAGGGAGGGGGCACGGCAAGGCCGTGACGGAAGGATTGTGCAGTAGAGTGCTGTGTATAGCAAGAACTTTTCGGCTAAATCGCACTGCGGTAATCAATCCCACAGTCAGCTTCGCTGACAGCTCCCTTTACACAAGGGAGCCTCTAGCTGGTGCGAATTTGGTGGCTTGTGCGCCATCCTTACCTCCACCATGTCATTGCGCACTAGTGACCGATATCTACTACGGTGGCAATCCGTATTCCCCCCTCTCAGTCAGCTAACGCTGACAGCTCTTCCCAACGGGGCGAGCCAAGGCTGGTGCAAAATCAGGGGGCTGGTGCATACAGCACCAGCCCCTGAAATTCATCGATATTGAATTTCCGTGTCCTTCACCATCAGAGGATTGATTTCAATCCGAACCGGGTCGCCCACCTGACAGGGAATATCAGTCACATCGCAGATGGTCTGCACCATGCCGATGTGTCCCAGCACCCGGGCAGGACTGCCGTTTACCGTAACATAGATGGCCTTTTTCTTGAGAAATGCTTTTACGTAGCTAAGCCCCCCACGGACACAGTCCCGGAACCGGAAAATATCGTCGGCGTGCTCTGCACCGAAGCCATGGTAATAGCCCACACCGCAGACGGCGATTCTGGTATCATGTTTTGCCCGCCAGGTGGCGCCATAGCCCACAGTCTGGCCCTTGGGCAGGTCTCGGAGTACCTCTACCTGGCTTTCGCACCATCCGATTCGCTGGAGGGGCAGGGAAGAGGGGCAGCTGAGCCGTCCCAGCAGGGCAGAGCCCAGCCGGACTGTATCCAGATACATCTCCGGATACTTTACAAAGGCAGAGGAGTTGCAGCAATGACGGATTCCGGGGTTAATGCCCTTCTCAGAAAGACTATCACAGATCTGCATAAAGGCAGAAAACTGGGCTTTCGTGTCCTTTTCACTGGAAAAGGCACTGTGAAAATGGGTGTAGATGCCGCAGACGTTCAGGTGGGCCATGCCGTAAACTTCGGCAATTTGCGGAAGCTCTGTGGGGTAGAAGCCGTAGCGGCCCATACCGGTGTCGATTTTGATGTGGCAGGAGAACGGCTTTTCCATTTCTGCTGCCAGTGCCTCCATAGCACGGGCGCAGTCCAGATCCGATACTGTGGCAACTGCGTTCAGCGAAAGCAGCGCCTGGAGCTCCTCCCGGAGCCCTGTGGCCCGCATCATCAGAATCTCTTCCGTTTCAAATCCCTGCTCCCGCAGGGCCCGAACCTCAGAAAGCTCCGTTACTGCAAATCGGGTGATGCCCCCCTGACGCAGGGCCTGCGCCATGGGCAGAAGGCCCAGTCCGTAGCCGTTTCCCTTGATGACCCCGTAAATGGGGGTATCTCCGGCGGCCTCTTTCAGAATGCGTATATTCTCGGCTAAGTCCTTTTTATCAACGATATATGCTTTCATGGCTTAAAATCCTTTTTACTTCTTGTTTTTCAGCATGTAAAGCTTGGTACGAAGATTCATAAAGATGGGTTTGGCCGTGGTGATAAACCAGTTGACGGGCTTGTTGAGAACCATGTCCATTTCACCCACAAACTCCACATAGTCACCGCCGAAGCCCAGCTTGAACTTGTAAAGGCCATAGAGCGGATGATCCTCGCCCACCCGACCGGGGACGCCACGGAAGTCATAGATCCGGCAGCCCTTTTCCACGGCCCATTCGATCATGTTCCACTGGAGCATGTAGTTGGGCATCAGATTCCGGTGTTCATTGGAGGAGGCACCGTAGAGATACCAGACCTTGTCGCCGTACCAGATGGCCAGGGTACCGGCAATGGCTTTTCCTTCGTAGTAGGCCATGTACAGCCGGGCGTGTTCACCCAGGTTGTCCAGCATGTTGGCAAAGTAGCTCTCCTCTCGGGTCACAAACCCGTCCCGGACACCGGTTTCCAGCATGAGCCGGGCAAATTCCGGCACTTCTTCCTTGCCAACGATTTTGGTGGTGACACCCTTTTTGGCACCTGTGCGAACCTTGCGCCGGGTGGACTGGGACAGGGCAGAGAGAAGCTCCTCGGAAGTTTTACCCTCCACATTGAGCCGGAATACATACTGGGGCTGGATGGCGTCAAACTCTGCGCCGCCGCCGGTGAGTCGGAAGCCCAGATCCTCCAGAATTTTGCGGTATTCCGTCTCTTCAGAGGGAACATCCGGGTCAATCTTAATGACATAGGAGTGGTGCTTCTTCGCCAGCTTTTTTGCGCCATCCACCAAATCCTGAAGGGTTTCACGGTCGTCCAGGTCTGTAACAGGGCCACGGCAGGCGTACATCATGGTAAAGGGCAGTCCGGGAATGATCTTCCGGATCAGCACCGCCATGGAGCCTTTGATCTTTCCGGTGCTGTCACGGGATACAATGGCCTCCCAATGCCACATGGGCTTTTGCTTTGCCCAAAGAATGCTCTGGGCAAAATGGCCCTTGGGATGGGCGGAGATAAAGGCTTCATATTCGGGAATCTGATCTTTAGTGATAATTTCTGACATAAGTAAAAACTCCAATTTATATTTGTTTACAGGCTGCAACAAAAGCAGCCCAAATTTTCCTTGCAGAATTATAGTCCTGCCACATGTGCTCCGGGTGCCACTGGAGCCCCAGAAAGAAGGGATGACCGGAAAGCTCAATGGCCTCTACAATGCCGTCAGGCGCAAATGCGCTGGGGGTAAGGTCTGGCCCGGGGGATTTGACGGCCTGGTGGTGCATACTGTTGATGGACAGGGTATCTGTGTCTAGAATGGAATACAGCAGGGTGTCTCTCTGAAGCTTGACCTGGTGATGGGGCAGGTCGTAGGGCTTATCCTGCCGATGGGAAACAGAGGAGGGGGCTTGGGTGGGAAGATCCTGATAGAGACTGCCGCCCAGGGCCACGTTCATCATCTGCATTCCACGGCAAATGCCCAGTACAGGCTTATTCATGTGCCGAAGCTTTCTGAGCATGTACAGCTCCTGCTGATCCCGGAGCGGTGCCTGGTAGCAGCACTCCGGCAGCTTTTTTTCGCCGTAAAGCTCCGGGGCCACATCCTGACCACCGGTAAATACAAAGCCGTCGCAGGCGTCCAGGTAGGTATCCCACAGGGCCTCCTCTTGAGAAAGAGGCAGCAGCATGGGCAGGCCGCCGGCGGTTTCGACGCCGCCAAAATAAAGAGGATTGATCCAAAGAACCCCGTTGTTCTTATAGAGAGGCAATACGCCGATTCTTGGACGCATAGGGTAACTTCCTTTCGAAAAAACAGAGATTCAGGCGTGGGGAACCGTATCACGGGTGGTGATTACATGCTCCGTCACCGTGACAGACACGGTACGCTGACCCTGAATGCTGGGATCCCGATAGCAGCTCCGTTCCACGGCACAGCTGTCGTAATCCGGGCCGTGGGCGATTTTCAGATAGCCGGTTTCAATGGGAAGGCCAGTGGAGGGATCCAGGGCCCGCCAAAAGCCACCGCAGTAGACCTCTACCCAGGCGTGGGCCACAGAAATGCCCACAGCCAGACCGCTGACAAACCGGGCGGGAATTCCGGAAAGACGGCACAGGCTCAAAAGGACATGGGCCATATCCCGGGCATCCCCCTGTTTAGAGGCAAAAACCTCCCGGGCAGGGCGGCATGAGCCTGGAGTCTGGGGCTGGATCATGTCGTGGGTCATCTGGCACAGGGCTTTGGCCCGATCCCAGTCGCCCACGGGCAGATGGCCGATGGCACTGAGGGACACCATGGCGGGAGAGGGCTGGGTGTACCGGGTGGGGTACAGATACAGCCGATCCAGGGGGTCGTGGGAGAGATACTTGGAGGAGAGCACAAAGCCGGAGGCGGTAAAGCCGAAGCTCTCGTGCTTTTTATCAATGGTGCCGGTGTACATTTCATTTCCGAATACATCGGAAATATGGGTGAGAGCCGCATGGGGCTTAATGGTCAGCTTGTGGGCATAGGAGCGCTGGAAGGGGTAGGTGCCCGGCATACAGCGCAGAAGAAAGCTGTGCTTTAAAATGGGCTCCGGGAATTCCTGCTGAACGGAGAAGGTAAATGCATATTTTTTCATAATTTCCTCCTTACTCGCTCATAACCCAGGTGTCCTTAAAGCCGCTGACCTTCTGCCCCTGGGGATCGGTCACTGTAAAGCGGCTCAGACCGCCCATCCAAACACGAAGAGAATCGGAGTGAACCGTGTAGGCACGGAAATCGCACCGGGCCTGCTCCTGGGTTTTTCCGTCCGGGGACAGTACAGGCAGTGTCTCCACATCGATGATATCCTGGGCGATGAACTTTCTGGGGGTGCGAAGAATGCTCATGGCCAGGCTGGCCTGCTCCGTTTTGGAAAGATCCTTGCCGAAAATGGCACCTGTCCGGCGGTCGCTGCCCACGCACTTGAAAATCAGCCTGTCCATATTGGACAGCACGTACTCCCGCTGCTCCGGATACCAGGGCAGATAGGTGGGAATACCGGGGAGGATGGGCTCCTCGTCCAGATAGTAGCGGATCATAGCAGGGATAAAACAGGAAAGACCACGATCCTCGGCCACAGAGCAGCCTGGTGCATTGAGAATGGCGATTTTTCCAGCACCGTAGACCTCCATCAAATGGGGAATGCCGCAGGGGGTCTCCTCGTCGAAACAGAGAGGATCCAGCATCTTATCCAGCGCCAGCCGGTGAAGAATGGAGACCTTCTGAAAGCCTCCGGTGGGGGATTTGTAGTAGAGCTTATTGTCCATGACAATGAGCTCCTCGGCCTGGGCCACCACAGCCCCGGTAAGGGAGGCCATATAGTGAAGCTCGAAGGCGGAAAGGGAGCTTTCACCTTCACTAAGGAGCACCACAATGCCCTCTTCCAGGTTGGGATCGTCGTCCATGATATCCCGGTACAGCTGCCGCAGAAGAATATCCAGGCCACAGTTATCACAGAGAGTGGGAATCTCATAGGCCTGGGGATCGGCCTGCTGGCAGAGCTTTCTGGCAAAGTGGGGATAAACAATCCCGTCGGGGACGGAAAGACTGTCCTCCATGGCATACCAGGTGCCGTCTTTGCTACACACAAGATCAGTGGCTGTGATATGGGTGTAGATATTCTTTGGGGGTGTAATATTCATACACTGGGGACGGAAATCCGGAGAGGAAAATACAAATTCCTCGGGAATGATCCCATCCCGGAGAATATTCCGGTTGTGATATATGTCGTTTACAAACAGATTCAGGGCATTGACACGCTGGATCAGGCCCTGTTCCAGGTGGGTGAAGGTCTCATCGGACAGTATCCGTGGAATGGGGTCGAAGGGTTCCCTGGTGATCTGTCTGCGGCCCTGACGAACCACAGCAAATCGGGCCCCCTGGGTCTCCATCCAGGCGTTGACCTGCTGCTTTTTCAGCTGTTCCATGGAAAAACCTCCTTTTTTGAGGCATAATACTCTATTAAGTAATGTTAACACAAGTTGGGGGAATATGCAACGATGGAAATCGGAACATTTCACAAACAATTCATAAAAAGTTAATGCAAAAGGAGAAGGCTTATATTATACTAAGCTAAGAAAAATAGGGGGAATGGCCCCGTTTACGTTATATGGAGGAACTTTTATGGATCCTTACAGGCAAAATAATGATCCCATAGAGGATACCTATCCCTACGAAAGCTACTACAGCACAGGGGGATGCTATCGGCCCCCCAAGCCCCATAAGAATCGGGGGTGGCTGATTGCGGTTTTGGGTATGGTGCTGCTGTGTGTCTCTGGAATTTCTACGGTGTACCGGGGGTACGCCCAGGAAATGGATACAGGGGCGGCCTCTTTACAGGCCACCTCGGTGACCGAAGAGACCGCCGTTACCCCAGAGGTTACCCAGCGGGCAGACGATACCCTCGGTGCATATATCGGCAGTGGCACGGTGCTGAACATCTCTGCATCTGACGGCGAAGCCATGTCGCTTCAGGATATCTACAAAAAGGTAATCCCCAGCGTGGTGTCCATTACCGCCATCAAAGACAGCGGCACGGCCACCGGAACCGGGATCATTATGTCCGCAGATGGCTACATCATCACCAACTATCATGTGGTCACCACCGCAGACCAGATTTCCGTACTCCTTACCGGAGGGGAAGAATATCTGGCCAGCCCTGTGGGCGGCGATGAGACCTCTGATCTGATGGTCTTGAAGATCGATGCAAAGAACCTGACTCCCGCAGAGTTTGGCGACTCCGACGCCTCGGAGGTGGGAGATACGGTGGTGGCCATCGGTGACCCTCTGGGGACGGAGCTCCGGGGCACCATGACCGATGGTATCATATGCGGCATCCAGCGAAATATCAGCGTGGAGGATCGCACTATGACCCTGATGCAGACCAATGCGGCCCTGAACTCCGGCAACTCCGGAGGCCCCTTGGTGAACATGCAGGGACAGGTCATTGGTATCAACACCATGAAGATTGCATCCAGCTACAACTCTGTGGAAGGCATCGGCTTTGCCATTCCCATTGTGACCGCCAAGCCCATTGTAGACGAGCTGGTGGAGAAGGGCTATGTAACAGGGCGGCCCGCCTTTGGCTTTAAGGTGGAGACGCTGGAAACCCAGGTGGTGCGGTATTTCGGGCTGCCGGGTCGGCTCTGTATCCGCTCGGTGGAGGAAAACTCCGATGCCTATGCACAGGGCGTTCGGGAAGGCGATATCATCACCGCACTCGAGGGAACTGCGGTTAGCTCTACCGACGAGTTCAACCGGATCAAAAATGAGCACGTGGCAGGAGATTCCCTGTGTTTGACCATCTACCGGAATGGCAATAGCTATGAGGTAACAGTAAAACTAATGGATCGGGCGGATCTGGGCTAAAAATACACCCCGGAATCTGATTATTGAGTCAGATTCCGGGGCGCTTTTTGCAATTATGGTTCCAAAAGGGATGCGTCAAATGTGCGATCCAGGTCGGAGGTTGATGCTTCTTCATCAGAGATAGGGGAGGCATCCTGTGTACCGGAGGAAACCACGTCCTTCAGAGCGGTGGTGGTGACAAAAGTATCACCACTGTACAGGAACAGCACATCTGTGATGCCATAGTTGCTCATAATAGCGTTTACGTTGTCGTAGTAGTACCGGGGGTCGATCATAATGATGTTTTCATAGTAGGGGATCAGAAACTGGACAAAACAGTTTGCGTAGGAATCCTTAAAAAGCAGCAGATTTTTGTCGTTATTTGCGGTGGTTTTGATCTCAACTATGGAGTGGTTGCCGCCGAAGAATACGGTGTATTTGTCCTTTTCTTCGAGACAGTCACTGCGATAAATGGAACAGGATTTCTCTCCGTCCGGATAGGTTGCGCAGTATTCTATCGTGGAGGAAACGGGTTCGTAAACCTGAATTTCATCTGTGGTGCGATGACTACCGCTTTTGGAAGAGAGGGTTCCTTCGAAACTGTCTGTTACAGTGTGGGGCGTATACTCTGTACTGACCGTCAGCCCCAGGGTCTGGGCCGCACTGCGAAAGGTGTAGTAGGCACCCAGAGAAGTCCAGTGATGGTCTGTTTTATAATATATGTACTCCTCCTTGTGTTCCCTCAGCGGTGTGGCGGCATCCAGAAGTCTGATGGTGGGAGCGAGGGCGCTGCCAATGTCCTGAATATCCTGGATTTGATCCCGAACCGGCGCATTATTCGGCAGATATTCTGTTAGAATGTTTGCTGCAGCTGGTACCAGCATCATGTACATACTGGTGTTGGGATATCGGGAAGCAAAGTCATTAATGGAAGCAATGGAATCATCCAAAGCATCTTCGTTTGGGGTCTCGGGAGCGGCCATCAGGTAATCCTTGCTGCAAATAAACACGCCGCCGGATTCTTTGCGCCCCAGAAGCTGTTCCTCCCGGAGCTTTAGAGAGATCCAGCCGTCCCGGGCAAAGAACTGATCGCTGAAGTGATCGGTCAGACCGGAAAAATAGGTTCCGTCTGTCAGACTTTCCAGTGTCAATGTTGGAGATTGAGCCAAAGAACGATTTTCTGTGTTGGAGTATTCTTTGTCCTTCACGCACAGGTTAATAATGGCGAAGATCACCACCAGCAGCAGGAAAGCGAAGGACAACATAAGATTGTGGGTCTGCTGTCGTTTGGAGGCTCGCCGCCGGGGAGAGACTTTTTTTGTTACTACAGATTCATCCATGTTCCTTCACCTCCTTAGAACTGGAAATACAGAAATGACGTATAGGTGGAACTGACCAGATATGCCACGGTCAGAATAATCAGCAGAACGTAGAGTGCTACGGAAACATAAGTGGCCCAGCCACCCTTCCAGTAGGCAATTCTCTGATGGAACCGCTGAACCAGAGGGCCGGAACCAATAGCAGCGATGATTAGCAGAATGATGTTGCCGGAGAGATAGTATTTTGCGGTGGCATCCAGAAAGCCCAGACCGCCCATGCCGAACATCTGCCCAAAATAGTGGAGCGCAGAGGAAAGGGAAGGGCAGAAGAACAGCACCCAGCCGAAGTAAACGATCAGCATGGTGAGAAACCACCGGAGCAGTTTCGGCAGTTTTTCCAGACGCTCCTGCAACACGAACTTCTCCAGAAGAACAAAGATACCGTGATAAACGCCCCAGAACAAGAAGTTTAGGGTGGAGCCATGCCAGATGCCTGTGAGTACAAAAATAATAAAATTGTTCAGGATAGTACGGTTTCGCCCCTTGCGGTTGCCGCCCAGGGGGATGTACACGTAGTTACGGAACCAGGCACCCAGAGAGATGTGCCAACGCCGCCAGAACTCGGAAACGCCGGTGGACAGGTATGGGTGGTCAAAGTTTTTGTCAAACTGAAATCCGAACATTTGTCCCAGGCCGATGGCCATATCGGAATAGCTGCTGAAATCAAAGTAAAGCTGGAAGAAGTACAACAGAGCACCCAGCCAGGCTGTTCCGACAGACATGGTTTCCAGCGCAAAGATTGCATTGAATGCGGTGCCCAGATTGTCTGAGATCAAAACCTTTTTGAACACGCCTACCAGAAACATATTTATGCCTCTGCCAAACTTGGCGGGGGTCATTTTACGCTCTGTGAGCTGTTCCTCCATATCCCGGTAGGAAACGATGGGGCCAGAGAGAAGCTTTGGGAAAAAGGTCACATAGGTGGTATAGTGGATAAAATTTTTCTGTACCGGGGTTTTCTCCCAATATACGTCCAGCACGTAGGAGAGCACTGTGAAGGTATAGAAAGAGATGCCCAGAGGGAGGGCGAGATTGGGAGCCCATAGATTAAGCCCTGTCCAACCATTGATGGCTTCGATGATGCCGCCGACATACTTAAAGAAGCACAGCATCAGCAGGTTGATGACTACTGCAATAATCATGGTGACTTTTGCGGCAACGGGCTGGTCATTTTCCTGGAACTGGTCGATTTCTAGTCCAGATATGTAGTTGAATACCACGCTGAACAGCATGAGGATCAGATAGACCGGATTTCCCCAGGCGTAGAACAGCAAGCTGATAATACACAGGGTCACGTTTCGAAAACGCTTAGGGGTTACGTAATATAGAACCAGGCTCAGAGGCAGAAAGACAAACAGAAAATAAAGACTGCTGAATATCATAGAATCTACCTCCTTAGAGAGTGTCCAGGAAGGCCTGGCGGAGAGGGCTGGGGTCAGCAGCAGAGACGAAGAGAATGTAGTTTCCCTGAACTTCAATCACTGCATTTTCCAGCATCTCATACTGTGTCTGGGCGTAGCCCTCGAAACTGTCCATTTGGGTTGCGATCCGGGTTTCTATGGCGGAAACAACGGTCTCCTGCTGGGAAAGGTTGGCGAGTTTGATGACAAGAAGCTCCTCAGAGCCCATGTTGGTGGTGGGCGTATAGAGAAGTACGCCTTCAAAGCTGGCAGGATCCAATCCGTACAGCCGCTTCACCATCTGGTTGTCAGCTTCCTGCATCAGGTTAACATCGGCCTGGGCCACAACAGCCTCTTTCACGACCTCAAATTCAGTGGTGCTTTCTTTTCCGCTCCAACATTTCGAAACGAGAAAGGCCGCCACCAGCAGAACGCAAATCCATTTTCCTGCTTCCAGCAAGGCGATTTTTGTTTTTGTATTCATCTCAATCACTCCTTGTAAGCAGTTATTCCAGCTCGGACTGGTCTGTTTCACTGTCGTATATGGCCATAATCATATTTGTGGCCCAATGGGAATAGAAGCTGGAACCAACGTGAATGCCATCGGATTCATAAAGTCCCGCATACTCTTCACAAATGGAGGTATTGTCCACATAAAAGCAGCCCATATCGCTGCACATTGCCTCCAGTGCAGTATTATACTCCGGAATATCATACCAGGCGGCAGATGTATTGAAGGCCGGAGCATAGGCCAGCAGAATGGAATTGATAAAGATTTTTATATCGGGGAGTTCCTGGCGAATTTCAGAAATAATATCGGAAAAATCCTGGACGTAATCTTCCGGTGAGGCCCACATACCACTGCCCACATCATTGACTCCGTAGCTGATAAAGAGATAGGATGGATTGACGGCAATGATTTCGGGAATATGCTCCTGTAGCGTCCAGATGGTATCGCCCTTTTCGGCTAAAACCCGGGACTGATCCAGATATTCATAGAAGCTAAAGCCCATAACACGGGAGTCGCCCATGAGCATATAGTCTTCAAAAAGACTCCAAATGGAGATGTCACCGCTTTCGAGCTCCGCAAGACGAGCCTCCCGCTGTTCTAGCAGTTCCCGCCGACGGAGCTCTTTGAGCGTGTTTTCCACCGTAGTTGGATCTTTTTCTTCCAAAGTCCGAAGATAGGCAACACCCTCTAGGGTGGGATTAGTAACATCGTCCTGGGGTTGAGCACCACGGCCGAGGGCTGTGGCCAGAATCACAAGGAGAATGATAATCAAGATTGCAATCACAGGGAGTTTTAGTTTTTGATGCATTGTTCCAACGCTCCTATTTTATGTATTCTCTGAAAGACAAAAATCCATCTTACATTATATTATAGCTTCCGGGGAAAGTCTACATAATTTCGACGGATGGACATAAAATTTGCATCCTGTTCGTTGCGGGGCTTACACGAATTTTGTCAAAAAATTATGGATGGCTATTCCTTTTTCCGAAAGTTTGCGGTATACTATACCAATATAGAAAGAGGAACGAGGCGAGGAGAAGTATGGTTTTTTCTAGTATGTTGTTCGTGTTTTTGTTTTTATCTTCCAATTTGCTGTCTCAACTGCTGCTGAAATCTACAAAGTCGAAAAATATTGCCATGCTGGTTTTTTCAATTATTTTTTACAGCTGGTCCGGGCCCAAATATTTGTTTTTACTGCTGGGAATGGTGCTGATATGTTATGTTGGTGCTGTTTTGATTGAAAAACAACGGGGACAAAGTGAGAAGAAAATCTGCATGATTGTGACGGTAGCCCTTTGCCTGCTGATTTTGGGGATTTTCAAGTACACGGGCTTCTTTTTTGAGAACATTCAGGCCATATTTGGGGTGCCTGAAGTAATTCCACAAATTGTACTGCCTATTGGTATCTCTTTTTACACGTTCCAGCTTGTGTCCTACGTGGTGGATGTGTATCGGGGGGAGGTGCCTGCACAGCAGAAATACTGGGTGCTGCTGCTCTACGCCAGTCTGTTCCATCAGTGCATCGCCGGCCCCATTGTCCGCTATCAGGATGTGTGCGAAGACATCGAAAAGCGAAAGACTTCTTTGCAGGAAATCAGCAATGGAATCAGCCGGTTTACCATCGGCCTTGCGAAAAAGGCGATTCTGGCCAATGGCTGCGCTGTGATTGCAGATGGTTTCTTTGAAGTTGCTACTGCAGAGCTGGTAGCTCTGCCTGCACTGGGTGTCATGTTGGGGGCCCTTGCCTATATGCTTCAAATCTACCTTGACTTCTCTGCCTATTCCGATATGGCCATCGGTATGGGCTTGATGTGTGGATTCCATTATAAAGAGAATTTTAACTATCCCTACATGGCTGATTCTGCGGGAGAGTTCTGGCGGAGATGGCATATTTCCCTGAGTACCTTTTTCCGGGACTATGTGTACATTCCTCTGGGGGGCAACCGATGCAACGTGAAGCGGCAGATGATAAATCTGTTTGTGGTCTGGTTCCTTACCGGAATGTGGCACGGTGCCAGCTGGAATTTTATCTTCTGGGGGCTTTATTATCTGGTGTTCCAGGTGTTGGAGCGGTTTGTACTGAAGGAGAAATTTACATCCCTGCCTGCTCCGGTAAAGCATATCTATTTGCTTCTGGTGGCCTATGTGGGATGGATTATCTTTAAATTTACGGATCTTTCCCAGCTTGGCATTGTGCTCAAAGGATTGCTGGGTCTAAATGGAAATGGGTTTACCAATGTCAGCGTAAGCCTGACGTTCAAAAACAACATCTTCTTCCTGATTTTTGCCATAATTGCCGTAACACCCTTTGGTAAAACGCTGAGACTGATATTGAAGAACCTTTCTCGCCGTGGTGGTGCATGGTTTTATATAAACGGTGTATGGGAGTTGATTCATCCGGTATTGCTGTTGATCCTCTCAGCCATGGCTCTGGTAGGAAACAGCTATAACCCCTTCCTGTATTTCCAGTTCTGAGAGAGGAGCACATGATGAATAAACGTTTACGACAAATCAATGGTATGATACGGGGCGGAAAGATTCTGCTTTTTGGTGCAGTACTTTTCATTATGTCCCTGGTTGGATTGATGTGGTTTCTTCGGCCGGAGACCTCGACTGTAGAAAAGCGAACTCTGACAGAATTCCCGACCCTGACCTGGAGTGGCTTCTGGGATGGCAGCTTTTTTTCTGATGTGGATACCTGGTATGCGGATACCTATCCCCTTCGGGAAAGCCTGATTTCTGCCAATCAGACGCTTCAGGGAATGTATGGAATTCAGGGAGAACAGATCGTGGGAGAAACGGTGGTGGCAGATGCCATCCCGGAACCGGGAACCACACCGGTGGCAACAGCAACACCGGAACCTTCTCCATCGCCTTCTCAGGAGGTGTTGGAAGACGGTACAGTTACAGAGCTGGGGGAAATGAATGGCACCATATACATTACAGACAATGCAGGATATGGCCTTTACTATTTCAGTCAGAGTGGTGCAGACAGCTATGCTGCCACGATGAACCAGATTTATGAGAATGTAAAAGACAAGGTGAATATGTATGTGATGGTTGCCCCTATCAGTGCAGGTGTTATGCTTGACCAGACGGTTCTGGATGACATGGGCTGCAGCGACGAGGGAAAGGCCATTGAGTATGTGTACAGTCAGCTGAATTCTGGAATTCATGCGTTGAATATCTATGACAATTTGAAAAAGCATAATGCGGAGTATATCTATTTCCATACAGATCACCATTGGACTCAGCTTGGTGCCTATTACGCTTATGAGGTGTTCTGCCAGGAGAAAGGGGTTACCCCCCATAAGCTGGATGAATTTGAAACCATGGAATTTGATAACTTCCTGGGAACATTCTATTCCAGCTCCAACCAGTCTCCGGAGTTGGCATCCAACCCGGACACGGTGGTAGCCTATGTTCCCAACAGCACCAACGATATGACCATGCATATGCAGGACGGTCAGGTGCTGGGCTGGAACGTGATTCACGATGTATCAGAGTATGCAAATACGGAACTCTATGCTGCTTTTGTGGGTGGTGATCGCCCTCTGAGCTATACCCACAATGAGACACTTTCCGACGGAAGTGCAGTGATGGTGATTAAGGATTCCTACGGCAATGCATTTATCCCCTGGTTGGTGGACCACTATGAGTATGTGTACTGGGTTGACTATCGATACACCAGCAATACCATCTCTCAGATGGTGGAGGACTATGGCATTCAGGATGTGATTTATGAGTGCCATATTTATAACGCAACCAGTGATGGCGTGCTGGGCAGCTTTGCTGCAATTGGTCAGTAAAAAAGTTCCCCTACAAAATCGGGTCTTGTTTGCCTGATTTTGTAGGGGGATTTTTATGTTACATTGTCGTCTCCAAGGAGAATGCCGTAGTAATCGTTGTCCACCACCTGACGAGAAAAGTTTAGCTTGTTTGCTACGATTCGGGATATTCGGGTGATGTAGGTTTCGTCTACTTCAACGCCGTCATTGGGGTAGAAGGTCTGCTCTGAGGCATCGTATTTGCCCATGTCTGTGACCCAGGAGTAGGTGTTCCAGAGAACGATGGGCTCTGCATCGGAAAACACATCACGGCCAACCAGCAGTCTAGAATCATATTCGAGACCAAACAGATTGGAAAGGGTGGGGACAATGTCCAGAGAGTAGGTCGGAGCGGAGATTTCGCAGCCCATATTCTGATATTCATTTTCCAGGCATCCAGACCATATAATCCAGGAATTGTGATCCTGCTCCCAACAGTGCTCCGGAGTGCTGCCGTACAGGTCGGAGACATAGTCCTCGGTGTTGTAGAAGGCATCATTTTTCTCCAGACCATAGGGATAGTGGTCTGCGGTGATGCAGATTACGGTGTCATCGGCGATGCCCTTCTCCTCCAGGGCCGCAAGGAGCTCGGTCATGGCGTTTTCAAACTCCATTTGATAGCAGAAGTAGTACATGGTGGTATCTTTATACGTTCCGCCGAGAACAGACTCCACTCGACTAAGGTATTCGGTGGTGAGAGCAGAATCCTCGGAGTAAATACAGTGACCGCTGAGAGACATATAGTAGATGCTGAAGGGCTCTTCGTTGGCGTATGTTTCCAGTGTGGCCAAAAATGTGCCGGTGTCGGTATAATCTTCAGTGATTTCTTCCAGACCGTTGCCACGGCCAAGATAGGTGCTGTAGCCCAGGTTTTCGTGGGTTAAATCTCGATCATAGAAGTTGTACACACCGCCGTGGAATGCGGCAGAGTAGTAACCCTCTCGCTGGAGCTGATTTCCCAATGTAAAGTAGTTGTTGCAATACTGGGTTTTCATCATGGATTCCACACCTTCTACCGGAGCCAGGCCCATGACCATGGAATACTCTCCGGAAGAGGTACTGCCGCCCTAGGTGGGCTGATAATACTCGGAAAAGTAAAATCCGTTGTGCGTCATGCGGTACAGCGTGGGGGTCAGTTCCTGGTTGATGACCACATCGGAGAAGGCTTCGGCACAAATCAAAATCAGATTTTTCCCCTCAAACAGTCCGGTATACTTGTTCTGTTTGGTAGGGATTAGGGAATCCGCATAGGTATGTAGGGAGGCAATGGTTTCATCTGTTTCCGATTCAGCCAGGGCGGCAAAGTCCAGATTCATTACATTGTCACCGTAAATAATGGGTTCTTCTTCGACGATGGAGGGAGTCTGGCTGGGCTCCACCTCCGGTTCGGTTTCTAGAACAAAGTCGGAGCTGGGGCCGCCACCCAGTAACTGATATTTGGTGTTTAATCTGGTACTGGTCATAAGTCCAAAGGTTTGGGTGGCTGTGTTGAAGTCAAACTGGCTGGAATACTTGGCTTTGGTGCTGCCAATATTGGATACCAGTATACCAAAACTGCTGATGACCAGACTGCAAACCAGCAGAAGCCCCCCGAAGGCGGGGGCGTAACGACGTGCAGGCATACGCCGCCGACCGGTTACGGTGTAGAGTATGGCAGGGAGAAAGAAAAGTATGATTTTTGGAAAGCCATGAAAAATAGCGGAAAATAATTCACTGCTGTATCCAGTCATAACACCACCGGCACCGGTCAAAATGCCGCTGAGTGTCATGTAGCTCTGGTACGTATCCCGTACCAGACACTCCACAATAAA
>CAZFXB010000009.1:0-3966 GCA_964522835.1 uncultured Oscillospiraceae bacterium | reverse complement strand
TCTCAGAAGATTTTTTCGTACATTATTTGCAAGACCCAAGTAATGGGCAACCGTACTGGTCATTGTCTGTGATTTTTGCTTCATTGGGAAACACCTCATAATCTGGATGTAGCATACTCAAATGGTATTCTAGCATTTTATTCGACATAATTCAACCAACGAATGTGCAAATATTGTGTAATTTGAAGGATTTGTTGCCAAAGTGCCTGTTTTATGCTATAATAACTCAGTTATGAATATTAGAACTTCTTTTGCTATTTTTATGTGCAAATTCTCCCGCAGCGTTATTCGCAGGCTGGGAAAAGGCGGCACCAATATGCCGGGAGAGATCGCATTGAAGATTTGTCCTGATTTGCTGGGGCGACTGGCAAAGGACGTGACGACGGTGATCGTCACGGGTACCAATGGAAAGACCACCACCTCCCGTATGATCGAGCAGGCTATGGTCGATTCTGGAATTTCTTTCTTTGCCAACAAAACCGGAGCAAATATGCTTGCAGGTGTTACTGCGGAATTTGCGGTGCATTCCGGCACCATCAGCGGCAAATGCCGCCATCCATACGCCCTCATTGAGTCCGATGAGGCGGCCTTTAAGGCAATTTCCAAATATGTGGACGCAAAAACCATTGTGGTCACCAACGTGTTCCGGGATCAGCTGGATCGATATGGCGAGGTGACCCATACCCTGGACAATATCCGCATTGGCATTGAGAACAGCCCCAATGCGGTGCTGTGTCTCAATGCGGACGATTCGCTGTCCGGTTCTCTGGGGGATGGGGTTGAGAATCCGGTGGTATACTACGGGGTTTCCACCCCTATTTATAAGGAGCGGGTGGAGGAGGTCTCCGATGCACCCTACTGTATCCACTGTAAACATGAATATGTCTATGACTATGTGACCTATGGCCATTTGGGGGGATATCGATGCCCCAACTGCGGCTATGGCCGCCCGGAGCCCCAGGTTGCGGTGACAGAGGTGCGTTCCTCCGATGCGGAGCAGTCTTCGGTTGTGATTCAGGTGGATGGAACGGATTACCCCACGGTCATCAATCTGCCTGGAGGCTACAACATCTATAATGCGGCAGCCTGCATGGCCTACGGAAAAGCCGCCGGGCTTGGGCCCCAGGTGGTGTCGGACAGTCTGTCCCGGTTCCAGTGCGGGTTCGGACGGATGGAGAAATTCGACATAAACGGCACCCCAGTGCGGATGATCCTGATTAAGAACCCTGCTGGCTGCAATCAGGTTCTCAATTTCCTGACCAATGCAAATACACCCTCGGTGTTTGTGGCCTGTCTCAATGACCGGGCTCAGGATGGCCGGGATATCAGCTGGATTTGGGATGTGGACTTTGAAAAGCTCCTCTCCCTGGGGGATAACCTGAAGGCCGTCTATGTTTCCGGTGTCCGGGCCGGGGATATGGCACTCCGGTTTAAATATGCCGGGATTCCTGTGGAGAAGCTCCATGTGGAAAAGGACTATGGGGCCCTGATGTCCCAGCTGACAGAGCAGAAGGATCCGGTGTATGTGATGCCCACCTACACGGCCATGCTGGATCTGCGGGAAAAAATCAGCCGTACCTACGGATTTAAGGAATACTGGGAGGCGTAAATGATGGAACTGAATATTTGCCACCTGTATCCCGATATTTTGAACCTGTATGGAGACCGGGGCAATGTGCTCTGCCTCCAGAAGCGGCTCCAGTGGCGGGGAATCGACTGCCATGTGGATGGAATCTCCATTGGAGAAAAGCTGGATGCCTCTAAATACGACCTGTTTTTCATCGGCGGCGGTCAGGATTTTGAGCAGGAAGTGCTTTTAAATGACTTGCAGGGCCAAAAAACAGCCCAAATCAAAAGTGCCATCGAGGATGAAGTCCCCTTTCTGGCCATCTGCGGTGGCTATCAGATCCTGGGCAATTATTATAAAACCTGGGATGGCCAGCAGTGCGATTTTACCGGAGCATTGGATCTTTATACCATAGGGGCAAAGGAACGGATGATCGGTAATTATATGTATGAATGCGACGATGTTCCGGGGCTCCGTGTGGTGGGATTTGAAAACCACTCCGGTAAAACCTATCTTGGCTCTGGTGTCCGGCCCATTGGGCGGGTGCTCAGCGGCAATGGAAACAATGGAACAGATGGCTTCGAGGGGGCACGGTATAAGAATGTGTTTGCCACCTACAGCCATGGCTGTCTGCTGCCGAAGAATCCGGCGATTGCAGATTTGCTCCTCGGTTGGGCGTTGGAGCGGAAATATCCCGGCAGTACCCTTTCTCCCCTGGAGGATACCCTGGAGCAGCAGGCCCATGGTTATATGGAGTCCCGTCTGCTTGGAGCCCAGAATAAAAGATAAAATGGTGAGCTTATGAAGAAATTTTTTGTATGGATGCTGCGGATTGTCTGCTTTGCCGTAATCGGTGCGGCAGTTTATACGCTGATCGGCTGTCTGATGACCATCAATGATGACCATTCCGCTGCGGCGGTGATGGGCAGCGGTACAGATACCGTTGTAAGCCAGTCCGGGGAGATTGCGGAACCGGAAGAGACTGCCCAGCCTCAGCAAAGCGGAACACTTTCTCAGGAGACAGGTATCGACGAAAATCCCTCCATCATCGTATATACGGACGGCAAAGCCACTGTGAATCGGCCCTACTGTACGGTGACGGCGGCCTTTGGCGATATTGTCAGCAGCATTGTGGCGGATGTGGACTGGTATCTGGATGGAACACTGGTGGCCCAGGAGAGCGAGCGGCTGCTGGTGGAGGGGTCTACGGTCAGCAAAAAGATAGAGCTGAATGTGGAACATGCTGAGGCAGATACTGCCACAGTAACGGTGGAGGTGTCCTTTGGAGAAAAGAGTCTCTCCGGCGAGGCCGAGATCAATATGGATGTGCCCACAGAGGAGAGCAGTGCTGTGGTGATTAAAACCACAGAGATTCCCGTGACGGCCCGGAAAAAATGCGATGTATACGCCTCTAATCAGCTTGAAACCAAGATTTCTTCTATGGAAAAGAATGATTCCGGCCTGTTCCTGGCCTATGAGTCTGATAACGGCGGCCTTCGGGCCATTGAACTGCTGCTTTCTGATGGAACCTCCGGCTGGGTAGATGCGGACTATGTGGAGATTTCCCAGGAGGACTGCACTACAGATCAGGACTACGAGGCCGAGAACAAGGTGGAGTTCGTGAACTCCATGCAATATGACAGCCAGACAAACTATCTGGTTTGGGTCAGCTTGTACACCCAGAAGGTGAATGTGTTCAAGGGCTACCAGGAGAACTGGGAGCTGGAGAAAACCTTTGCCTGCTCCACCGGCGAAAATGATTCGCCTACCACCACCGGCGTGTTTACCTATAATACGCTGAAGGAACGGTGGGATCTGGGGAAGACCTATGTGGAACCGGTGTTGATTTTCAATGGGGGCGAGGCCTTTACCAGTCAGCCTTATGATACCGATACAGAGAAGATCGCAGATGATACCATGGGCAAGCCGGCCTCCGGCGGCAGCGTTCGTATGCTGGAGGAGGATATCAGATGGATGGAAGAGAATCTTCCCATGGGCTCTTTGGTGGTTGTCTATTAAATTTATATGTTAAAAGACGGAGCTGCTTAAAACAGCTCCGTCTTTGCTATACAGTCATCAATTTGGATTTTTTCATTGCAATTAAAATGATGGGGATAAATATCAGCTGAATCAAGATACCGGGGATGGCCTCCGTAAGAGCACCGGCAATAAACACGGAGAAGGGGAACTGTGAATCCGTTAGCCCGGCCAAAACATAACGGACAAGCCCCCAGACAAGCCGCCCGGCAACCATGGCGGAGATCAGTGAGACATAGAGATAACGGTTTTTCTTGGGCAGAAGGCCGTACAGCAGCCCGGAGACGAGACCGTAGGTGCCCAACTCAAAGGCCATGGAGATACCCATGGGGAAAATCACCGGCATACCG
Source organism: uncultured Oscillospiraceae bacterium (assembly GCA_964522835.1). GTDB lineage: Bacteria > Bacillota > Clostridia > Oscillospirales > Oscillospiraceae > HGM13006. The sequence continues at coordinate 12 of CAZFXB010000009.1, read as the reverse complement.
AAGATGATATAG
>CAZFXB010000008.1:2392-22453 GCA_964522835.1 uncultured Oscillospiraceae bacterium | reverse complement strand
AGCCGCCAGCAGGGCGATGATCTGGTGCTGACCGTGACCATCCCCCAGAAATAGAAACAAGAGAATAACGGACGGTTTCCTGGGGAGGAGTGCTGTCCGTTATTCTCTTTTTGTTCCGGTGGGGCAAACTCAATTTTTGATGCCCCAATTCCGGTTTTTGGCACTATTCCCGAGACGAATCATTCGATACAATAGAAATGTTAAGAAGCCGAACATATCAACACAGCATAAACGAAGGTAGGAGGTATTTTATGAAGGAACTGACCACCATGGAGCTGCTTGACCGACTGGAATGGCGGCGGGAGGTACGGAACATAATGGGCCGAATTTCCCACGACTATGCGGTGAAGCAGGAAGCGGAGATATACCACCGATATTTCAGCACCCGACCAGATGTGTGCCTGGGCCGGAACAACGGCTACTACAAGGGTGCAGAAGCCGTCTCCGGCTACTTTAAGGCACTGGGCGAAGAAATCCAGCTGGGCTCAGAGCTGCTGCAAAAGCTGTTCCCGGAGGAGCTGGGAGATAAAACACCGGAGGAGGTCTACGGCGTAGGCATGATCTCCTATGTGCCCTTCGAATCCCAGGTCATCGAGATTGCCGACGATGGGGAAAGTGCCAAGGGCATCTGGAACATCCGTGGCTCCACCTGCCGCCTGACAGAATCAGGCCCTGTGGCAAACTGGATCTTTGGCTGGGCCGCTGTGGACTTTGTCCGGGAGAATGAGGAATGGAAAATTCTCAATCTCCAGCTGCTGTACAACATCGATCATCAGTGCGGCGTTGGCTTCTGCGAAAAAGAAAAGGAATTCCCCCCGGTGCCGGAGCTTCAGGCCATGGCTGATTTTCACCTGCCGGAGCCCAATGTACCCATGAATCTTATGGAACCCTTCCGGCCGGATCGTCCCAAGACCGAGAGTCCCCGGTGCCCCGAGCCCTATGATACTCTGTCCAATACCTTCCTGTACGGAATTTAAGAGGAGGCGTGACCATGGAAAAATTCAAAGAATACAAGCGGGAGTTTACCGACGAGGAGATGATCCTCCATGCCTGGGATAAAGAAATGATCCAGAACCTGGTGAGCCGATTCACCCTGTACTGGGGCAATGGCCAGACGGAACGGGCCCTTTCCGAGCTGTGGGTTCAGGAGCCGGAGCACCTTTCTGACGCTTCCTTTGCCACCAACACCGGATTCTATGTAGGGATGGAGGAAGTCCGGCGGCATCTGGTGGAGGAGCCTCTGGCCCTTCAGAATCAGGTACTGGAGGAATTTAAAGCCGCAGACCCCAAATACGGAGCTGCACAGCCCGGTCTGGGCCTTACCGCCATGCACTCCTGTACCACACCATTGCTCTTTATTTCCGCCGATGACCAGTACGCCCGGTATCTCTGCTACGATCTGGGCATGACCGGTCAGGGCAGTCCCCAGGGCACCGCTCAGTGCTATTTTGAGTTTGGGCTGCTGCTCATTGAGCTGGTACGGGAAAAGGATGGCTTCAGAATTTGGCACCTTGTCCAGCAGCACGATTTCTCCATTGAAAGCGGCAAGAATTACAACGATATCAACACCGTGATTGAGGGCTATGACCCCAGCTCCCGCCACTATGGCGATCCCACCGTAAAAACCGAGGTCTATGACAACCAGTACGGCTGGGAATACCTGTTCTACGATATGCCCCGGCCCTTTAAGACCTATGAGGAAGAAGAGGGCTATGGCCCCAAGGGCAAAGTGGGCAAAAAGTTCTACGAACGCCTTGAAATGATGTAAGGAGGGGTACTATGAAACAGGAAAAATCGATCCATGATCGGGTGGCTGCTGTGGTAGCGGGTCAAAAGGTAGAGGAATTAAAGGCCCGGCACGCCTATCTCCATGGCATGAACCGGGGCCGTGAGGAATATGGTACCTTCTGGCTTCGCAGCGACAACTCCACCTTCGGTCATACCTTTGGCCGAATGATGGGCTTCCGGGAGCTGGTGCCCGCCCACTTTGGAGAACCCCTGGCCGCCAACGCCTTTGCAAAATCCGACGAGAAATACGGCATGAACGATGACGACATGAAGGATGGTATGCCCTTTGAAAAGGCCACCGAGCAGCAGGTCTCCCGGCCCACCAAAATGCGGGATATGTACGGGGTGCTGAATCTCTACGGCCACAATCCGGGCACCTTCGGCCAAAGCTGCCATGTGCTGGCCTCCCCGGTGATTGAGGTGGCCGAGGACGGAAAGTCCGCCCGCAGCTTCTATCTGACCCCAGGCACCATGATGGGGGTCAACGGCCCCAAGGGAGGGCGCAGCGGTGGCTGGCTCTGGGAGCGGTACGGCTCCGACTTTGTGTACCGGGACGGAAAATGGTGGTGGTTCCACGAGCAGGTCTGCCCGGACATTGGAGACAGCTATGACGAAACCAACTGGGCCCAGGATCGGTTTCGGAAGTATTTATCCGGAGAACTGAAGGTGGGCAACTGCTCCGGTGCCCCCAGAAGCGGCATCTCCGATCTTCGCTCTGTTCACAACGACATCTCCATCATCCAGACGGTTCAGGATACCGTGCCCGCTCCCACCCAGTATGAAAAGCTGGATGAGGATCACACCTACTCCCCCGGCTGTGCAGAATTCGAGAACATTCCTCTTTACCCCGCCAGTAAGGGCTATGGAGATCCCCTGTACTGAGATAACATTCTGACATAAACACAAAGTGGTGTCCCCAAATGTTCACATTGGGGGACACCACTGTTTTATGCAATGGCTTCGATCATAAAGGTGACAGGCCGGAGGCCGTCGGTGCAGCAGGTGAAGTGGGGCTTCAAGGCTTTCACATCGTCATTGGGTGCAAAGCCTGCCCGGTCACAGACCAGAAGACAGTCCTTCCAGATATCCGCCCAGGCCCAATCGCAGAAGCCCTCCGGCTTACAGTTTTCAAAGGGATTCAGGGTCACTTCAAAAACCATGCCCTCCTTAAAAAAGTTGCAGGGCTCTACCGCTCCCTCGGGTGCGCCGGGGCGAACCTGGTTATATTTTTCAGCCAGATCATTGTAACAGGCCACCTTTACCACGGTGATACGAACGGTGTGACCCACAAAGGTGAGATTTCCCATAATGATTCCTCCTTATTCATCCATCTGGATATCCAGACCTTCAAACTGCATATTAAAATACCGGGCATAGATGCCCTCTACCTCCATCAGCTCCTGATGGCTGCCCTGTTCACGGACACCGCCCTCGTCGATGACGATGATTTTTTCCGCACCCCGGATGGTGGACAGCCGGTGGGCAATGACCACGGTGGTACGGCCCACGCTGAGCCGGTCCAGCGCCTCCTGAATGTGCTTCTCCGACTCGTTATCCAGGGCCGAGGTAGCCTCGTCCAGGATAAGGATGGGGGGATTCTTCAGAAATACCCGGGCAATGGCGATTCGCTGCTTCTGGCCGCCGGAGAGCCGGGTGCCCCGCTCTCCCACATAGGTGTCGTAGCCCTCGTCCAGCCCCATAATAAAGTCGTGGATGTTGGCGCTCTTGGCAGCGGCCTCAATTTCTGCCTGGGTGGCATCCTTCTTGCCATAGGCAATATTCTCCCGGATGGTTCCGGCAAAAATATACACATCCTGCTGAACAATGCCGATGGCCTGCCGGAGGGATTTCAGCTGTAGATCCCGCACATCCTTGCCGTCCACACAGATTGCGCCGGATTTTACATCATAAAACCGGGGCAGCAGGGAGCAGATGGTGGTCTTGCCGCCGCCGGAGGGGCCCACCAGGGCGCAGGTGGTTCCGGCAGGAATATCAATGGACAGGTGCTCCAGCACCTGCTCCTTGTCATTGTAGGCAAAGGAAACATCTTTATATTCAATGTGTCCCTTTACATGGGTCAGTTCCTGAGCACCCAGCTTTTCCTGAATGGCAGGCTCCGTGTCCATAATCTGGGCAAACCGCTTAAATCCAGCGTAGCCCTTCTGGAGCATCTCGGTAAAGTCCATCAAGGTGGCAATGGGGGCCACAAAGATGCCAATATACAGGGCATAGGTGGCAAGATCCAGGTAGGAAAGGGTTCCCTTTGCGATAAAGAAGCCGCCGGAGACGATCATGGCCACATACAGCATGCCCTGGAAGAAGTTATTGCCGCCGTGGAAAATACCCATGGCCATATAGCTTCTTTCCTTGCTTGCCCGGTACCGTCCGTTGGAAACAGCGAAGTTATCACACTCTCCATCCTCGCAGGCAAAGGTCTTCACCACCCGGATGCCAGCCAGAGAATTCTGCACCCCGGCATTTACCTCCGCAATGCGTACCCGGTTTTCTGTAAACACCTTCTGCATTCTGGTCTGCCGGAAGGCAGTAAAGGCCACCAGCAGCAGCGTAACCGCCAGCAGGCACAGGGTCATGGGCACGTTAATCATAAGCAGAAGCACAAAGCTGCCGATGATCTTGACGGTACACAGCAGCAGATTCTCCGGCCCGTGGTGGGCCAGCTCCGAGATATCAAACAGATCTGTCACCAGTCGGCTCATCATTTCGCCGGTGTTGTTCTGGTCGTAATAGGAGTAGCTCAGGGACATATATTTTTCAAACAGATCCCGCCGCATATCCGTCTCCATGCGGGTACCCATAATATGGCCATAGGAGGTTACATAGAACTGGCACAACGCCCGGATCACGTACCACAGCAGCAGGGCCGGAAACAGCCACCGGAGCGCAGACAAAATGGATGCCGCATCCCCGGAGAACAGCCCCTCCGGCAGCCACCGAAGAATCTGAGGCAGACTCAGGTCAATGACGCTGAGCACAATGGCGCAGAGGGTATCCATAATAAAGAACCCCTTGTAGGGCTTGTAGTAGGATACAAACCGCTTGAAAATGGACATTTACTCACTTCTTTCTTATTATTTTTCAATTCATTGTGGGACATCGGATTTTCCTCAAATAATTTATTGCTGTACACCTGGAATCCCCCAGTCTCGGCCTTAGGCCGAGCCAGCCCCCTTTAACAAGGGGGCCTCTGGCTGGTGCAGCATCCTTGCCCTGTACTGGTGCGGCAGCACCAATGCCTCCCTTGTTAAAGGGAGGGGAACCACGAAGTGGTGGTGGGATTCGTTCCCTCGTTTTTCTCCGAAATTGCAGACATAACAGATAGATGAATGAGATCGCAAACTCCGGAAAAATTAGACATAACCGCATTATTCGGAATCCGTATTACAGTTAATCCATATTTCTCTATCTGTTCTGTTCGAATTTGATCTCGCAGAATCGCTTCTTTTTTATAGTGCTGGGATCCATCCAATTCGATTACTAATCCCGCCTGTCGGCAATAAAAATCTACAATGTAATTTCAATCACCTTTTGACGCAGAAACCGAACCGGGTATTTCTGCAAAAAATCGTACCACAGATGGCGTTCTTCTTTTGTCATAGATTTGCGTAGGTTTTTCACATTCTGTGTAAGATTAGGGTTGTGTTTGTGGTACACATTGAACACCTTCTCTATGGATATTTCTCCCACAACGCCCGAATCACCGCCTGGGCCGTCCATTCCTCGATTTCCAATGTCCGCTCACCATCCAGAATGGCCGTCAGATCATGGGCATCAGAGTTGGAAATAAAGCTGCCGGAAAACTGATACTGCTCCATCAGCGCCTTTTGGTCACAGTCCCGGGTGGTCTCGTAAAGGAAAAAGCCCATTTCTTTGTCCACAAGCCCCATAACACCGATCAGGGAATAGCTGGCCCGATCAATGTGGGCAGGAATGGCCAGGCCGCCGAAGGAATGGAGCAGTTCCCGAACCTCATAAATACCAATGGAGGAGCCAAAGGCCAAAAGCTGGGGCTCCTCCTCTATGATTTCGTCGTTTTCATCCATAACGTACTGGTGACCAAATGCCTTGGGACGATTTTTCCGCTGGGGCAGCCGTTCATAGACATACTGCCGAAAGGCCTCCGCCTGTTGGAGATCCGGCAGCAGGCACAGCACGTGGATATCTTCCTTGGTGGTCAGCTCCATGGCGGGCACCACCAGCACACCCACCTTTTGCCCCACTGCCACCGCAGCGGGTACATTTTTGGTGGTATTGTGGTCTGCCACAGCGATGACCTGAAGCCCCGCCAGAGCAGCCATATTCACCAGATTATTGGGGGTCATATCGTCTGCCCCGCAGGGGGACAGGCAGGAATGGATGTGGAGATCGTAGTAAACCCTCATCCCAGCACTTCTTTAAGCCGCCAGCACAGCTGGTATTCGTCCATGTCACTTCCCAGCAGGGTAACCCCCTGCTTCTCCACCCGCTCCAGCAGCTCGTTGTCAGGCTGAACATTTTCGGACAGTATGGTGCAGGCTGTATCGCAGAGCACTGCCACAGCAGCCACGTTCTGATTGGACATAATGGTGATCCAGGCTGCATCTGCCGGACACTTGCCCATGACCCAGGACAGAAGATCCCCGCAGTAGACGGCCTCAATGTCCCGTTCTGGCTCCTCCATATAAAAAACCTTCAGATTCAAAGCATTTACAAGTTCCTGTACGGTCATAATGACACTCCTTTCGGAAAGAGAGAATAGATTGTGGTGTTTTCCCGGGGAAAACGGATTGAATGACATTATCCGGTAGGGGCGATTATTAATCGCCCGATGGCGGGCAGTTTCGAAATGTAAAATCTGTCCTTCTATGCACTGGTGCGGGAGCACCAAAGCCTTCTCCTTGAGGAGAAGGTGGCGGCTACGCCGCCGGATGAGGTGTGAACCAGGTTTCAACACAAGAAAATGTTGCAATGATGGCAGCAGGACACCTCATCAGTCAGCTTCGCTGACAGCTTCTCCTCAAGGAGAAGCCTCTGGCTGGTGCAAATCTGACGGAAATCACCTGGGTCGCCGGAAGGGGGGCGGCACAAACTCGTCGCTCTCGTCCTCGTGGCGCTTTCCCCGCATGGCCTGAATAATGTTGAAAATACAGTCCCCTTCGTCGGCAAAGCCCTCGGCCACATCCCGGGAGAAGGCACGGCATGTGGGGGCACCGCAGTTGCCGCAGTCAAACTTGGGCAGAGTTTTAAAGATTCGCTCCGCTGCGGCCTCGATCTGGAGCGCCTGTGAGATGGAGTCGGCAATCTCCGTGTCAATCTCCTCCAGCTCAAAGTCCCAATCCAGTGTCTTTTCCAATTCCTCGTTCATTTGAAGCCGCTTTTCCGGCAGAGGGCCGATCAGCTTCCGCATTCGAAGCTTGGCTGTATAGGGATTTTCCACCGTGAGACAGCCCCCAAAGCAGCCCTGGGTGCAGGTGCCCGGCTCCACAAATTCGCTTTCGCTGACCTTCCCATCCTCCAGCTCACTGAGGAAGGGCTTTAGGCTTCGGGTAGAGGCCACCGCCAGCGCCTCCCGCTGAGAAAATACCTCGCATTGGCCGCCGCTGCGGCCCCAGCTGAGCCCCAGCTTGCCGCATTTCATCAAATCCCGGGGGCTTTCCACAGATTTCATGGGAGAAAGCAGCTTTAAGTACACATCCTTGACAGACAGCACATAATCCACCACCCGCTCCTCCAGCCCCAGGGGATGATAGACCCGGGTGTTCTTGGCGGGGCAGGGGGAAATCAGACATATTCCGATCTCCTCCGGGGAAAGCCCAGTTTGTTCGACAGCTTCCTTTCGTGCCGCCATGGCGGCCACCTCAAAGCTGCACCGCTTTTCCACCACGTTGGGAATCAGATCCTGAAACTCCATGGCGATAAGCCGGACACTGGCAGGGCACTCGGAGCCGATCCGGGGCAGTTCTTCCGAAAGGAACTCCTCTTCGTTGCTGCCGTAGTAATCCGACAGCAGCTCAGAGCCAGCCGCCACCGGGTAAACTGCGTCAAATCCCAGCAGCAGCAATCCCTCGTTTACCAGATTGATGTCATAGAGGTTTTTAAACTGACCATAGAGCACCGTATCCGGCAGGGCCACATTGTATTTGTAGGCTTTCAGCTTGTCAAAGCTGTCGGATTTTACCGAATAGGCATGATGGGGGCAGGTGGAAACACACCGGCCACAGTCGATACACCGGGTATCATAGATCACCGCCTTGCTCCGGGAAACCCGGATGGCTTCTGTGGGGCAGGCTTTTACACAGGCGGTACATCCGGTGCATTTTTCCTGATTAAAAATAATAGAATGGCTCAAGCTTTCTCACCACCGATATACAGAACCATGGTGACCGTGGTGCCCACCCCCAGATCTGTCTCGATTTTCATTTCGTCTGCGTTCCGCTTCATATTGGGCAGGCCCATACCGGCGCCAAAGCCCATGGCCCGGACGCTGGAGGAGGCGGTACTCCAGCCCTCCTCCATGGCCTTATCCACATCGGGGATACCGGGGCCATGGTCTTTCAGGGTGATAACGATTTTCTCCTCGTCCACATCCAGCAGGGCCTGGCCGCCGTCGGCATGGATCACCATATTGATCTCGCCTTCGTACATACAAACCACTGCCCGGCGAACCACCTGGGAAGGAAGCCGCAGCTTCTTCAGCACCCGCTTTACCGCAGTAGAGGCTTCTCCCGCAGCAGAAAAGTTCTCACCATCAATTTCATATACCAGATTTACAGTTTCCATATATCCTCCTTATTGCCGGCAAAGACCAGCCTCGTACAGTCGTCCGCAGGCGGTAAACATCTTACATGGGGTCACCATAACCACCATATCCCGCTGACATGCCATCTCCACCACATCCTGCGAGGGCTCTTTCCCCCGGACAAACACGATGGTGCCAATATCCATCATGTCGGCGGTGCGGATCACCTGGCTGTTCATAAGACCGGTAAGCATACATTCGATCTCATGGGGACAGGCCAATACATCGCTCATCATATCGCTGGCAAAAACCGTGGAGAAGTTTTCCTCCAGCCGTTCCTCGCCACAGAGCACCCTGGCCTCCAGCAGGGCCCGCATTTCTTTCAGTTTCATTCTGTTTCCCTCCCGTATGCTCCATTGCCAGTACCCTGAACCAGGGATTGGAGCAACGCCTGTAAAGAAGTGCTTTTATCTTATTTTACATTATATCACGAATTTCCTTTGGGTTTCAACTACATCTTTGGGTATTTCCCCAACGAGCCTTAGATTGACAACGGGAAAATACTTTACTATAATAGTGAAGTGCAGAGTTTCAGTGTTGCTGTGACCCGAAATGCTGAGACTGTGCCTATTTTATTTATTAGGAGTGACAAATCTATGGCAGCTTATGATCGAATCTACAATTTTTCCGCAGGCCCCAGTATGCTTCCTGTGTCCGCCCTGGAGCGGGCAGCCAGGGACATGATGAATTATGAGGGCTCTGGCATGTCCGTGATGGAGATGAGTCATCGATCTAAAGTCTTCCAGAAGATTTTTGACGATACACAGGCAAAGCTCCAGAAGCTCTTAAATGTGCCCGACAACTATAAAATTCTCTTCCTTCAGGGCGGTGCTTCTTCCCAGTTTTCCATGGTTCCCCTGAACCTGATCGGCAAAACCGGCAAGGCCGACTATGCTGTTACCGGCAACTTCGCCTCCATTGCCTATAAAGAGGCAAAAAAATACGGCGAAATCTCCGTTGCCGCCACCTCGGAGGACAAAGATTTCACCTACATTCCCACCCAGGATCAGCTGATTCTGAACCCGGAGGCCTCCTATTTCTACTACTGTGCCAACAACACCATCTACGGCACCGAGTGGCAGTACATTCCCGAAACGGGCAACGTGCCCCTGGTCTGCGATATGTCCTCGGACATTCTCTCCCGCCAGGTGGATATCAGCAAATACGGCATTATTTTCGCCGGTGCCCAGAAAAACATGGCCCCCGCTGGCCTGACCGTGGTCATCATCCGGGAGGATCTGGCCGGAAACGAACTGCCCTATACCCCTCTGATGATGAACTATCAGACCATGATCGAAAAGGACTCCATGTACAATACGCCTCCCTGCTGGTGCATCTATATGCTGGGTCTGGTTCTCGACTGGCTGGAGGAACAGGGGGGCATCCCCGGCATGGAAAAGATTAAGCATCAAAAGGCCCAGCTCCTCTATGATGTGATCGACAATTCCCGGCTCTTTACTGCCGCCGCCATGCCCGGCTCCCGTTCCGACATGAACGTGACCTTCCGCACCGGAAATGCAGATCTGGACGCAAAATTTGTTGCCGAATCCATTGAAGCCGGGTTCTCCAACCTGAAGGGCCACCGGAAGGTGGGCGGTATGCGTGCCTCCATCTACAACGCCATGCCCATGGAGGGCGTGGAGAAGCTCTGCGACTTCATCCGGGCGTTTGATAAGAAGAATTAAGCGCTGGTGGGGGAGCACCCTTGCCTCGCCCCTTCGGGGAGAGGTGGCACGGCTTTAGCCGTGACGGAGAGGGGCAAAGCAAGTAAAAGTAAGCGTGAATACTGAAAAGTACAACGTGGAAAATTGATACGTGTTCGCCGGAATCTGCATAAATCGGTAGCTGTATTCTACACCCTCTCAGTCAGCAAAGCTGACAGCTCTCCCCGTAGGGGCGAGCCCTAGCTGGTACGAATTCGCCGGAATCTGTAGAGACTTGCATCTGCTTCCTGCACCCTCATCAGTCAGCCTAACGGCTGCCAGCTTCCCCCAGGGGAAGCTCACGGCCAGTGTAAATGGTGGTGTGTACGTTTTTCCGGGACTCTTTACATAATTTCGCCCCGTACCATCGGGCGATTGATAATCGCCCCTACCGAAATAGAAAAACTTTTAAATCTTGAATCAAAAGGAGAACCTCCGTTATGTATACCATTCAAACACTCAATAAAATCAGCCCCTTGGGGCTGAATCAGCTGGATCCCAAGGACTTTAACATTACCGATACCTGCGACAACCCGGACGGCATTCTGGTTCGTTCTGCAGATATGCACAATATGGACTTTGGCCCCAATCTGCGGGCCATTGCCCGGGCCGGAGCCGGTACCAACAACATTCCTCTGGACAAGTGCGCCGAGAACGGCATTGTGGTATTCAACACCCCCGGTGCCAACGCCAACGCCGTCAAGGAACTGGTAATCTGCGCCCTGCTGCTGGCCTCCCGCAAGGTGGTGGATGGCATTGCCTGGTGCAGCGGCCTCACCGACGCCGACGGAGATGTGGAAAAGTTGGTGGAAAAGGGGAAAAGTCAGTTTGTAGGCCCTGAAATTCTGGGGAAAAACCTGGGTGTCATCGGCCTTGGTGCCGTAGGTGTCAAGGTGGCCAACGCCTGTGTCAAGCTTGGCATGAATGTGTACGGCTATGACCCCTACCTCAGTGTAGAAAACGCTCTGGTACTGGATTCCCACGTAAAGGTGGTGGATCTCAAGACCATCTATGAAATGAGCGACTACATTACCATTCATTCCCCCCTGCTGCCCACCACCCGTGGCATGATTAACGAAGCCTCCCTTGCCTCCATGCGGCACGGTGTCCGGATCATCAACCTGGCCCGGGGCGGTCTGGTGGACGACGAGGACATTCTCTCTGCCCTGGAAAGCGGCCAGGTGGCCCGGTATGTCACCGACTTCCCCAACGGGAAGCTCACCGGCAAGCCCGGCGTCATCACCATCCCCCATCTGGGTGCCTCCACCCCGGAGAGCGAGGAGAACTGCGCCATTATGGCCGCCCAGGAGATCCGGGAATACCTCACCACCGGCAACATCAAAAACTCCGTGAACATGCCCAATGTGGAGATGCCCCGGAGCGGCCAGGTTCGGCTGGGCATCATTCACCGGAACATCCCCAAGATGATCTCCAAAATCTCCACCCTGCTGTCCGACGAAGGGGCTAACATCGAAAACCTCATCAACAAGGGCCGGGGCGACTATGCCTACACCCTGGTGGATCTGGGGCAGGCCGTATCTCAGGAGACCCTGGGCCATGTCCGGGCCATTGATGGCGTGCTTCGGCTGAGAATTATTAAGTAAACTTATTTTCTTTTCAAAAATTCTATGGTATCATATAGGGGCTGTCTCAAGGGACAGCCCCTTTTACAACTCGATCTTCTACTGGAGGAATATTCATGGCAAAAGATATGACCCAGGGCAAGGAATGGAAGTGTATCTTGTCCTTTACGCTGCCCCTGATTGGAGGAAACCTGCTGCAGCAGATCTACTCTCTGGCAGACACACTAATCGTGGGAAACTTCGCCGGGCAAAATCCCCTGGCCGCCGTAGGCACCAGCTTTCCGGTGACCTTCCTGCTGCTGGCTCTGGCCACAGGCATGACCAACGGCGTGGGCGTTATGGCCGCCCAGTTCTATGGAGCCAGAAAAACGGATGAATTCCGCCGGAACCTGTCCACGGGCTGTATCACCCTGCTGGGTGCCGGTGTTCTAATTACCCTGCTGGGTATCCTGCTGAGTCGGCCCATTTTGGGCGGCCTTCTCCGCACGGACGCCAGCATTCTGGACGATGCACTCACCTATCTGCGGATCTACTGCGTGGGGCTTGTGTTCCAGTTTGCCTATAACACCTTTGCCGCCATTCTCCGCTCCATCGGAGACAGCCGCAGCACCATGTACTTCCTGCTGATTTCCACCGTGCTGAACATTGTGCTGGATCTGATCTTTGTCCAGTATTGGACAGTGGCCGGCGTAGCCTGGGCCACGGTCATTGCGCAGGCGGTCTCTGCCATTGTGGCAGGTATCTACCTGTTCCGCCGGGTGGAGCTGGCCAAATTCAAAAAAGGGGAGTTCATCTTCGACCCCCAGATGTTCAAAACCTCCCTCCGGCTGGGCATTCCCACCTCCGTGCAGCAGTGCAGCGTGGGGCTGGGCATGGTGCTGATGCAGCGGCTTATCAATTCCTTCGGCGTGGACACCACCGCCGCCGTCTCCGCCGCCATGAAGCTGGAGAGCTTCGCCATGGTGCCCATTATGATGTTCTACATGGGCCTTTCCAACTTCACCGGACAGAACATGGGTGCGGGAAAGATCGACCGGATCAAGCGTGGCTTCCACCAGACTCTGGTGATGGCCATGATTACCTGCGGCGGCATTATCCTGCTGCTCCTCTTTGTGGGCCCCTGCGCCATCAGCCTGTTTAACATGAACGAGGCTGCCAACCTCATCGGCACCGAATATCTCACCACCCTGGCAGGCTTCTTCCTGATTTTCTGCCTGATGTATATCTCCAACGGTGTGCTCCAGGGCAGCGGCGATGTGGCCTACCCCACCGCCGGCAGCATGACCTCCCTGATTATCCGTGTCATTGCCGCCAATATTATGGCCACCATTCCCGCCATCGGCTATCGTGCCATTTTCTATTCCATTCCCATCGGCTGGTTCTTTGGCACTGCCATTGTATTTCTCCGGTATCTCTCCGGCAGATGGCAGCATAAGAGCGTAGTAAAGGGGTAAGGTGATCCTATGTCTCAAGTAATTGCAGCAATTTCCACAGCCATGGCCCCCTCTGGCATTGGCGTGATCCGGCTCTCCGGGGATGGCTGCGCCCAGGTGGCCGATCATATCCTGCGGCCCATTTCCGGAAAGAAATTCTCGGAAAGCCCCAACCGGAAGCTGATCCTCACCGATCTTATGGATCGGCAGGGGCGGGTCATAGACCGAATCCTGGCGGTATACACCCGTGGCCCCCGCAGCTATACCGGAGAGGACACGGTAGAGCTGCAGTGCCACGGCTCCCCGGCGGTTTTAACCGAGGCCCTTTCTCACCTGTTTCTCCACGGAGCACGGCAGGCCGGGCCGGGAGAGTTCACAAAACGTGCCTTTTTAAACGGCCGGATGGATCTGACTGCGGCTGAGGCCGTGATCGATCTCATTGAAGCGGAAACCGCAGACGCTGCCGCCAATGCAGCGGGCCAGGTAGGGGGAGCCCTCCTTCGGAAATTAAGCCCCATATATGACAGTCTGGTGGCCATTATGAGCCACTTCCATGCGGTTCTTGACTATCCCGACGAGGACATCGAGGACTTCGCATTGCACCAGTATGCAGAAACCCTGGAAGCCCAGAAATCCCTTTTGGAGGCGCTTCTGTCCACCTGCCAGCGGGGCAGTGTGGTAAAAAACGGCGTGGGCGCAGTGATTCTGGGCCGTCCCAATGCGGGAAAGTCCAGCCTGCTCAACGCCCTGGCCGGTTATGAGCGGGTGATCGTCACCGACATTCCCGGCACCACCCGGGACACTGTAGAGGAGAAAATCAAGCTGGGTTCTCTGGTGCTCCGGCTCATGGACACAGCAGGAATTCGGGACACCGGGGATCAGGTGGAGAAAATCGGCGTAGAACGGGCCCTTTCCGCCGCCCAGGGCGCAGACCTTGCCCTGGTGGTGATCGACGGCTCCAGTCCCCTGACGGATGAGGATCACAGGGCCATTTCTGCTGCCAAAAACGCTAAAAACGCCATCTGCATTCTGTCCAAATCCGACCTGCCCCAGGTCGTTTCTCCGGAGGCGCTGGATTTTGACACCATACTGCCCATTTCCTCTGTCACAGGGGCGGGTCTTAAGTCACTGACCCCGGCAGTGGAAAAGCTGTTCTCCTCCAATGCCCCCTGTGACGGCACATTGCTGACCAACACACGGCATACCGCCGCCATCACCCGGGCAAAGGAAGCCATTGAACGGGTAGAGGCCTCCATGGCCTGGGGCGGCACCCCGGATGCGGTGCTTCTCGACCTGGAGGAGGCCATCGAGGCCATCGGGGAGATCACGGGTAAATCCATGCGAGAGGATATTACCGCCGGGATTTTCTCCCGGTTCTGTGTGGGAAAATAGTAATTTCGTACCCGGCGGGGTACTAGGAGGAATTATATTATGTCCAAGGAAGAGAAAAATCCCAGCGTTCTAAAAAAGTACGCCAAGCGGTATTTCATCGATGCCATGGGTGCCATGGCCAACGGCCTGTTTGCTTCCCTGCTTATGGGCACCATCATCAAAACCATTGGCGAACAGCTCCTGCGGTTCGAAGCCCTGACTGTGCTGGCAGAGGCACTGGTCAATATCGGCGGCTTTGCCACCGCCGTATCCGGCTCCACCATGGCGGTGGCCATTGGCTATGCCCTGGGGGCCCATCCTCTGGTGCTGTTTTCCCTGGCAGCGGTGGGCTATGCCACCAACTCCCTGGGCGGTGCCGGTGGCCCTCTGGCGGTGCTGATTATCGGCATTGCGGCCTCGGAAGTGGGTATGCTGGTTAGCAAAAAGACAAAAATCGACGTGCTGGTGACCCCCCTTGTCACCATTCTGGTGGGCTGCGCCCTGGCCATGCTGATTGCGGAGCCCATCGGTCGGGGGGCGCAGGCCCTGGGCGGCATCATTCGCTGGGCCACCCTACAGCAGCCCTTTGTTATGGGCGTGGTAATTTCTGTGGTCATGGGTATGATCCTGACCCTGCCCATTTCCTCCGCTGCCATCTGCGCCAGCCTTGGTCTTACGGGCCTTGCCGGTGGTGCGGCTGTGGCAGGCTGCTGCGGTCAGATGATCGGCTTCGCCGTCATCTCCTTCCGGGAGAATCGCTGGGGCGGTCTGGTTGCACAGGGCCTGGGCACCTCCATGCTCCAGGTTCCCAATATCTTTAAGAACCCCCGGATCTGGATTGCCCCCACCCTGGCCTCTGCGGTCACCGGGCCGCTGGCCACCTGCCTGTTCAAAATGGAGATGAACGGAACCGCCGTCTCCAGTGGCATGGGCACCTGCGGCATGGTAGGCCCCATCGGGGTCATCTCCGGCTGGTTCAGCCCCGTGGCAGAAGGAGCCGCCGCCATCACCCCCACCGCCTTCGACTGGCTCGGTCTTGTGCTGATCTGCATTGTCCTTCCTGCCGTTCTCAGTTGGGTCATCAACCTTGGTCTCCGGAAGCTTGGCTGGGTCAAAGACGGAGATATGACTCTGTCGGTGTAAGAAACACACTGCGTATTTGCAGGCTTCGCCTGAACATTCCCCAGCTTTCTGAACAACGAAAATCCCCTGGCGCAGAATTTCACTCTGCACCAGGGGGATTTTTTATCTTGTGGTAAAACTGTGGCTGCCGGTGGCTTCAAACCACTGCTGCTCTCCCTGACCCTTTACAAGGATCTCTCCATCGAACCCGGGAATCCACAGGGTATTCTCCGGGCTCTCCAGATGTTCGTCAAAGCTAGGGTCATAGTTCAGAATTTCCTTCAGAAGGAAGGCCGTCGCCACCCCGGAATCCGTAACAAAGGTGCCATAGCAGGTCTTGCCGTCAGGGCTCCAGCCCGCAAGATCCTCCTCCCCCTCCGTTACCAGTGCAGACAGGCAGGATTGAAAGCCCAGCTTTTCCATGTGGTCACCGTAGTCACATTTGTCCCAATCCTCCTGATCCTTTGCAACATAGGCTGGATCCGTGATGATTAAATCTCCCTTGAATCTCATGGGTTCACTTCCTTTTTGTTCATCAGTCTCCGTCCGGCGCATTTTTCCGGGTCGATTCGCCACTGGCAGACCTTGCAGCCCAGACATTTCCCCGGAATCTTACCGGAAATGGCCTTTTTCGGCCAGGCCGGATCCACCAGTGCGCTGCGTCCCACATCGATCATATCGAGGCCCAGCGCTTCAATGGCATCTGCGCCCATTTCCGGGCTGCGGATGCACTGAACGCCGAACACAGGCACAAAGACCTGCTTCTTAATTTCTCCTGCGGCCCGGAGCAGGGGATGGAACCGGTCATCTCCGGGCACGGTCATATCCATGTGGCCAGAAAACCCAAAGCTGATGTCAAAAAACTGGATTCCCAGCTTCTCCAGCGTCCTTGCATGGGCCATCCCAGCCTCCAGATCGGGCTCAAAGGCCCCCAGCCGAATGCCGATGATAAACTCTGGGCTGGTTTCTGCCCGAATCCCGGCAATGATCCTGCCAATCATGGGCATGGGGTCTACCCCGGCTCCGGTTTCCCGGTTTAAAAGCTGACACAGAAGATAGCTATGACAACCGTGGAGCTCCACCCCGTCATAGCCCGCCTGAAACGCCCGGCGACCCGCTGCAACGAAGGCCTCTTCCACCCCATGGAGCTGAAGGGACTCCGGATGCTCCACACTGCTGTGGTGGATCTGCAAAAAGATGGGACAGTTTTCCCTGTGTACTGTTTCCGTAATCTGCCGAAGGCCGGAAATCTGCCCGTCCTCCCAGATGCCCAGCTGGCTGTCATGGAGCCGTCCCTGGGGCAGAACGCAGGTGGCCTCCTGAATGATAAGCCCTGCGCCGCCCTGGGCCAGACTCCGGTAATGGGCCAGGTGGGTATCCGTCACATACCCATCCCCCTTCTTACAGGAGAATATCACCATGGGCGGAATGCAGATTCTATTCTTTGTCCGAAGGGAGCCGATCTGAACCGGCTCCCCCAAACGGGTTATCTGTGCCATGTGGTACCTTCCTTGGTGTCCACCAGAACAATGCCCATTTCCTTCAGCTGATCCCGAATCCGGTCAGCCTCTGCAAAGTTTTTGGCCTTTTTCGCCTCTGTCCGGGCCAGCACCAGTGCATCGATCTCGGCATCCCCCTCTTGGGGTGCGGCGGCTTCCGTTTTGCTGTTCTCCACAGCCTCCCGGAGGCCCAGGGACAGAACGGTATCAAAATCATAAACAAGCTGAAGCTTTGCACCGTCGGAGATTTTTGCCTTCAGCACATCATACACCGCAGTGACCGCCAGCGAGGTGTTCAGGTCGTTATCCAGCGCCTCTTTGAAGGTGGCCTTCAGCTGTTCCATCCCTGCCTGATCCTCCGGCAGGGGCTGGCCCTCCTTCAGGGCTGCCACCCGGGAGACCAGCTTTTCATAGGCGGTCTGGGCATTGCCCAGGTTCTCCCAGGAGAACATCAGACCCCGGCGATAGTGACTCTGGAGGCAGAACAGCCGGTACGCCAGGGGGCTATAGCCCTTCTCCTTCAGCAGGGACACGGTCAAAAATTCACCCTTGGACTTGGACATTTTGCCTCCGGTGGTGTTCAGATGGTGCACATGGAACCAATGGGAGCACCAGGGGTGGCCCACGTAGCTCTCGGTCTGGGCGATTTCATTGGTGTGGTGGGGGAAGGCGTTGTCAATGCCGCCGCAGTGGAGATCCATATATTCCCCCAGGTGCTTCAGGGAGATGGCAGAGCACTCGATGTGCCAGCCGGGATAGCCCATACCCCAGGGAGACTGCCATTTCAGCTCCTGATCTTCAAACTTACTCTTGGTAAACCAGAGTACAAAATCTGTCTTGTTTCGCTTGTTGTCGTCGGCCTCAACGCCCTCACGGACGCCCACCGCCAAATCCTCCTCGTCGTGCTCAGAGAACACATAATATTTCTCCAGCTTGGAGGTATCAAAGTACACATTTCCCCCGGCCAGGTAGGCATAGCCCTTTTCCAGCAGCCCCTCCACCATGGTGATAAACTCAGGAATGCAGTTGGTGGCGGGCTCCACCACATCGGGGGTCTTAATGTTCAGCTCCTTGCAGTCGGCAAAGAAGGCATCGGTGTAGAACTTTGCAATCTCCATAACGGTTTTCTTTTCCCGCTTGGCACCCTTGAGCATTTTGTCCTCGCCGGTGTCTGCGTCAGAGGAAAGATGGCCCACATCGGTAATGTTCATAACCCGTTTTACATCGTATCCGGCGTACCGCAGGTACTTCTCCAGCACATCCTCCATAATGTAGGAGCGCAGGTTGCCAATGTGGGCATAGTGGTAGACCGTGGGGCCGCAGGTGTACATTTTTACCTTGCCGGGCTCATGGGTCTTGAATTCGTCCTTGTTTTTTGTCAGAGAGTTGTAAAGCAGCATATTTATTTCTCCTTTTTCGGGGGCTTCGGCAGGAATTGAGGCTCCTCGAAGCCGTAATTGTTGTCAAGATTGTTGGTATATTGCGCATCCAGAACCTTCTCCAGAGCTTCCAGCCGGGAGGAGAGGGCATCCAGGGTTTTCTGTACCGGGTCAGTCACATGGATCTGATCCACCTCGTCGGCATAAGATACTTTTTTCCCGGCAATCCGCACCAGCCGTGCGGGCACGCCCACAGCGGTGGCATCATCGGGCACCTCGGACAGCACCACCGAGTTGGAGGCAATACGGGAATTATTCCCCACCTTGAAGGGGCCCAATACCTTGGCACCGCATCCAATGAGCACATTGTTGCCAATGGTGGGGTGCCGCTTGCCCTGATCCTTACCGGTACCGCCCAGGGTAACCCCGTGATACAGCAGCACATCGTCCCCAACCTCGGCGGTTTCGCCGATGACAATGCCCATACCGTGGTCCACCACAAATCGGCGGCCGATCTTGGCCCCGGGGTGGATCTCGATTCCTGTCCAGTGGCGGCTCCACTGGCTCACCAGCCGGGCCAGGAATTTCAGGTTGTGGCAGTAAAGCCAATGGGCCAGCCGATGATAGATAATGGCGTGTACACCGGGGTACAGGAGGAAAATCTCCAGCTTACTCCGGGCCGCCGGGTCTCGTGCCTGATAGGCCGATAGGGTTTCATTTAAACGGTTTAGCATAGTTCCTCCTTCATTCTCCCTCGGAAATAAAGTAGCAATCCTGATCCCATTTCAACGGATTTTCATCAATGTATGTCCAAATTTCCCTGTAGCTAGCATCGTTTCGAATGACATGATCGTGGAACGACTTTTGCCATATACTTCGCCCCAGCTGTTTGGTTACGTAGGATTTCAGCTGCTGCACAATTTTGGAAATATCTGTAGGGGCGATTACCAATCGCCCGTTGGTAGGCATTCCCCTTACATCATATTGTTGTAGCAACAGAAGCAGGTGTACGTGATTGGGCATAATAACATATTTCTCAACAATGACCCCAGGGTAACACACCCCTATGTTCTGAATCGCTTGTTCCACAATTCGCCCCACTTCGTTTAAGGGGACCGTTCCCGGCGGGCGATTGATAATCGCCCCTACCTTGTTCTCCCAAAAAATCCATTTGTGCTCTTTCACGCAAAACGTAACAAAATACGCCCCGTTTTGGGAATAGTCATATTCAGGCAGGCGATTGGGTTTTCTGACAGGTAATTTTTCCATGGCACACCTCCGGAGATATTCCGTTTCGTACCGTTGCTTTAGGGTGGCCCCTTTCAATGATGCACAAAACCCGCCTCTTGATGTTTCAAGAGGCGGGTTTAAATCCGCGGTTCCACTC
>CAZFXB010000008.1:0-2292 GCA_964522835.1 uncultured Oscillospiraceae bacterium | reverse complement strand
ACAAAACCCGCCTCTTGATGTTTCAAGAGGCGGGTTTAAATCCGCGGTTCCACTCTGATTTGTCACTTTAGCCTTGACGCAGCCTGACGGGGTCTCCCCTCGCTCCCGGGCGCACTTTCGGGGCAAGCTCTTTGCCGCAGCTTTCAGCCGGTGACTACAGCTCTCTTTTAAGACCCAATGCCCTTACTCTTCCCGATCCACACGATATTTAATTTCTATCTATCATATTATCACGAAGGCAAAAAAGTGTCAAGGGGCCAGTTCTGTTTTCTCACAATAGTCCACAGTGGCCTGTATTTTGCCTGATATCATGTTAATATCAAGTAAAATAGCAGAGTATATAGACGAAACAGGGCCATAGCGGCCCTGTTTTCTGATATAATCTTATTTCGGCGATTCTTCCGGGATATTTTTTACCGGATCATCTTTTCATATCCAGCACATCAATATTCTTTACGAAATACTCAATGCCGGAATACAGGGTGGTGACCACAATGACAAGGGTGATAACCCAGTCGAGAACCAGGGACTTGCTGTAGAAGATCATAATGCAAAGTCCCACCATGGTGCAGACGGTTTTCACCTTGCCGCTCCAGCCCGCTGCAATCACACGGCCGTTCTCCACAGCCACCAGGCGAAGACCGGTGACGGCGAACTCCCGGGTCAGCACGATCATAACTGCCCAGGCAGGCATTCTGGTCCACTGGACAAAAATCAGCATACAGGATACCACCAGCAGCTTATCCGCCAGTGGATCGAGAAACTTGCCAAAGTTGCTGACCTGATTATAGTGCCGGGCAATGTAGCCGTCCACAAAGTCGGTGCAGGAAGCCACGATAAACACCACAAGGGCCGCAATATGATGATCCGTCAGCAGGAGCACCATAAACACCGGGATCATCAGTACCCGGATCAGGGTAATTTTACTGGCAGTTGTCATTTCTTATTCCTCCACAGCAGTACCGATGAGATCTCCGTCCATGGTCTCCTCGATTTTTACGTTTACAAAGGTGCCGGGACGATACCGGGTCTCGGCGGTGAAGAACACCATGCCGTCGATTTCGGGGGAGTCGGCATAGGTTCGGCCGAACTGACACTCAGCCAGCCGATCATAGCCCTCCACCAGAACCTCTACAGTCTTTCCGATCATGGCTTCGTTGTAGTCGTCCATAATCCGGCTCTGGAGCTCCTCTACAATCTGGGCACGCTTCTCGGCAATTTCGCTGTCGGGATAATCCATCTTGGCAGCGGCAGTCCCCTCCTCCGGAGAGAAGGCAAAACAGCCCACCCGCTCCAGGCGGTGCTTCTTCAGGAACTGACACAGCTCCTCAAACTCCGCTTCTCCTTCCCCGGGAAGGCCGGCAATCAGAGAGGTACGGAGCACCAGCCCGGGGATTTTCTCCCGAAGATGGGGCAGCAGCGTCTCCAGATACTCCTTATTGCCCCGGCGGTTCATGTGCTTCAAAATGCTGTCGTTGCAGTGCTGAATGGGAATATCCAGATAGGAGCAGATCTTCTCCTCCTGAGCAATGGTGTCGATGAGCTCCTCATCCATTTCGTCGGGATAGAGATAATGTACCCGGATCCAGTGGAAGCCCTCGATCTTACACAGCTCCCGCAGCAGCTCAGACAGCCGGCGCTTGCCATACAGGTCGATGCCGTACCGGGAGGTATCCTGAGCAATGACGATCAGCTCCTTCACCCCATCCTCAGCCAGCAGCTTGGCCTCCTCGATCAGATCCTCGAATTTCCGGCTCCGGTACTTGCCTCGGAGGGAGGGGATCACGCAGAAGGCGCAGTGGTTGTCGCAGCCCTCGGCAATTTTTAAGTATGCGTAGTAATCCGGAGTGGTCAGCACACGGCCAACCTCCTCCAAAGCTCCGTTGATATCCCCGAAGCGATAGGGCTTGTCGCCCTCCAGCACGTCATCCACAGCGGATACAATCTCGGTGTAGCTGCCGCAGCCCATCACACCGTCCACCTCGGGAAGCTCCTGCACCAGCTCGTCCTTATACCGCTGGGCCAGACAGCCCGTGACCAGGATTTTGCCGATTTTGCCCTCATTTTTCAGCAGACCCAGCTCCAGGATTTCGTTGATGGCCTCCTGCTTGGCACTTTCGATGAAGCCGCAGGTATTTACAATGGCCACATCACAGTATTCCACCTCTGTGGTGACCTCGTAGCCTGCTTCATGGAGCAGGCACAGCATCTGTTCGGCATCCACCTGGTTCTTGGCGCAGCCAAGGGATACCATTGCAACTTTTTTCCCCATTTGGAGTCCTCCAATGAATA
>CAZFXB010000007.1:0-23573 GCA_964522835.1 uncultured Oscillospiraceae bacterium | reverse complement strand
GCAATAAACAGCACCGTCAAAAGCACCCATTTTGTATAGGGCTTCATAAACTTTAAAAAGGTTTTCATGGTTTCACTCCTTGTCTTGGCCCATCCTCCAGGATGGCCCGAATATTGCCGCCCAACCGGGTCAGTATCTGCTCCAGCATGTCAAATTCCTCCGGCCCGAAGCCCTGGAAGCATCGATCAAAATATGCGTCCACAGCTTTCTTGTTTTCCTGGTCAAACTCCAGGGCAGCCTCCGTGGGATAGATCCGGGAGACCCGCTGATCCTCCTGATCGGGGCGGCGATCGATATATCCGGCCTTCTCCATCTTTTGCAGCATCACTGTGGCGGTTGCCCGCTGGATGTGCAGGGCATCTGCCAGTTCCCTTTGGCTCATACCCGGGCTGCGGATGATGACCTTCAGGGCCCCCACCTGCGCCGGGGGCAGCTTTCCCTGCTCCAGAACCGTGCCGAAGGCCATGTGATGGATTCTTCCGATATATTCGATGCGGCGGAGGGCCGTAAAGCTTTGGGGCTCCTCCTTTGCTTCCGGGGTGGAGATGGGATCCCGGGGAGCCTGATCTTTTTCAAACTCCGGCAAGGGGGCCCACTCGTCTTCCCGATGTTTCATTCTGTGTTATGCTCCTTTCTCTGCTTGAAAATTTATAATTCTGAAAGTTTTTTGGCTAACTGTATTCTAGCTAACGATTAGCGAACTAACAATACTACAATGCCGCCTATTTGTCAACCATTATTTTGCGGAAATAGGAAAACACACAGATACTTCACATTTCTTCTGCTGCCCCCAAGGGTGTTCTATTTAATGTATGTACTTATGTAAACCGCATTCTTAAAACTGCTCCCATTACAACCATTTTAATTCATAAAATTTGACAATATGTATCTTTGCCTGTATAATGGGGACGTTCAAACAAAGTTGGTTTGGACGCAGAACCCATTTGAGGTGAACGGAATATGAAACAATGCTCCGCTTTGATTTTTGCGGTATTTTTTGTGTTTAGCTTGATCCTGCCCTGCTACGGAACGGACGCTGAAGCAAGCCCTCAGCCCGATGTTTTAGCGGATCTCTCCGCTTACTACGACTTTGAGCACCGCCCTCTGGAGGACATCCTCAGCCAATTTCGCACGGAATACGGCCTGAACGAAAGTAATTTCACCATGGGCTACTATGCCACCGGCACAGGCGATGCCTACGGCTTTCAGGTGGACTCCTTCCGGGGCGCTGCCACCACCTACATGGTGCCCATGAATATGATCTTCTACGATCAGGAGGCGGACGGAACCATTCAGGGCACCCCGGACAGCGATGGGAACTACTACATTACCACCTACTTTCTGCCGGATCTCCATCTCTACACCATCACCGGTGATGATACTGCCATGAGCAACACCATGGTAAACTATCTGGGCACCTTTCGGGAATCCCGGGAGGCTCTGAGCCAGTACAGCGACCAGTCCTATACCGAGGAGTTCTATACCACCAACGTCCTCAACGCCCGGTATATGATGAATGTTTTGTGGCGGATCTACGAAAACAAAGATGCCTACAAGGATCTGCTGGAGGACATGAACCAGGCTCAGGAAGGTTGGGGCTTCGACCTAAAGCTGGAAAACGCCTACACTGTGTATCACAAGTTCAGTCAGGAGGACAGTGTCTGCAACGATGTAGCCATCATCAACACCCCCCAGCCCTTTCTTCTCGCCGCATTCAGCCAGAACGTAGGCCACGCAGAAGAGATGCTGGGTGCTCTGGCGGAGCTTATGACGGAATATACCCTCTATCTGGGAGAGCGTCAGGCCCAGGGTCTGCCCGCCTACACCCAGTCGGCTGAAGCTCAGTCTACGGAAACACCTGAAGCTATAGCCTCTGCCCCCCAGACAGACATAAACAATACCGCTGCCGTCCCGGCAGTCGGTGACGAAAAGGAGGATGGCCCCGTGCCAGTTTGGGTTTTGATTCTGGTCATTATTTTGGCCGCCGCCCTGTGCTTCCTGTGTTACAGGATGGGCCTTGTAAAAGGCATTGAGATGGAACGGAAGCGGATCCGGGCCGCCAAAAAGAGAAAACAGAAAATTGGATAAGGAAAACACGCTCTCCTTTTGCAAGGGGAGCGTGCTTTTACATTTGGTGTTAGGTAAAACCATGTAGTAATTTTCGAAAATCCGTACAAACCACAAAATTCGCACCATCCAGAGGCTCCCTTGTGTAAAGGGAGCTGTCAGCGTCAGCTGACTGAGGGATTGACTACCGCAGTACGCTTTCGCCGAAGGGCTCTGCTATACGCAACATTCTACTGCACAATCCCTCCGAGCCGCCTATGGCGGCCCACCTCCCTTTGCACAAGGGAGGCATCGGTGCTCCCGCACCAGTGCATATCAGGGCAACTTTTACAAAATCGCAACTGCCAACCAGCGGCGGCTTGAGGGTGACCAAAGGGAATGCCTGTGGTGCAAGCCGCCCTACAGAGGAACCGGAAATTTGTCGTGTGGCTGTAGGGCCGGTTGCCCTCAACCGGCCGGCAGTACAGAGTAAGATCATGTAAAAAGTCCCGGCAAAATCGCCCCAACCCCCGATCCGTCATTGCGAATCAGTGACCGACGTCTACTACGGTGGCAATCCGCATCCCTGCGGTACAGGAGCCCCGCAAGCAACTGTCCACGGCAAACCCGTACAAAACACCAAATTGGCACCATCCAGGGCTCGCCCCGTCGGGGAGAGCTGTCAGCGTCAGCTGACTGAGAGGGGGCAGAATATAACTGCAAGTTCCTACAGATTTCGGGCGAATTCGTACCGGTTTTCCCCACTGTACTTCTTCACCTTTCACCATTACTTCTTGCTTGCCTAGCCCCTCTCCGTCCGCCTTTGGCGGCCACCTCTCCCCATAGGGGCGAGGCAGGTGCTCCCGCACCAGTGCCCAGTACATCGTTGTGATGAAAAAACAAAAAATCCACGGCCGAGGCCGTGGATTCATCATGTGGCATCAAACTGCACGGGTAACCTTGCCGGAGCGCAGACACCTTGTACAGACGTATACATGGCGCGGAGTACCGTCGACAATTGCCTTAACGCGCTTCACATTAGGCTTCCAAGCCTTGTTGGAACGTCTATGAGAATGGGAAACCTTGATACCAAAGGTCACGCCCTTGCCGCAAAAATCACATTTAGCCATTAGCTGCACCTCCTCGCCGTAATATAAATGGCAGATTGCCCCTTTCTCGGAGCATCGGCTTATATATTATCAGAAATGAAGAAAAAATGCAACATGTTTTTTTGGTTTCTTTGAAAATTTTTTTGAAAAAACCGGTTTTTTCTCCCTTCCCCTTTCCTTTTCGGTTGCCAAACCGGGGCTTTGGGGGTATAATGACTCTATCACACAAAAAAGGAGCGAGCGATATGTCCATGTATACCGTATCCCTCCAGCACCTGAGCAAGGAATTCAAGCTGGAGATGCTGTATCAGTCCTCCGACTTTGAAAAAATACAGATCACCGTAGAGGATGTAAACCGTCCGGCTTTGCAGCTTTCCGGCTTTTTCGAGCACTTCGAGCCCGCCCGGATCCAGGTCATCGGCCTGGTAGAGGACACCTATCTCCACGGTCTTTCTCCCGAGCAGCGGGTGGTCACCTTTGACCGACTTTTTTCCTACCGTCCCCCTGCATTGATTTACGCCAGAGGTCTTGAGCCCTATGACGAGTGCATGGTCATGGCCAAGAAATACAATATTACCATTCTTCGCACCCAGGAAACCACCTCCGAGCTGGTCTCCACCCTGATCGCCACCCTGAAGCACTACCTGGCTCCCCGGCTCACCCGGCACGGCGTGCTGGTAGAGGTTCACGGCGAGGGTATGCTGCTGCTGGGTGAAAGCGGCGTTGGTAAAAGCGAAGCCGCCATTGAGCTGGTCAAGCGGGGGCATCGCCTTATTGCCGACGACGCTGTGGAAATCAAAAAGGAGGGTGCCTACGTGCTCTCCGGCTCCGCACCGGAGCTGATCCGGCACTATATCGAGCTTCGGGGCATCGGCGTTATCAACGTGGCCAAGCTCTTCGGTATGGGCGCCGTCAAAGAGAGCTCCAACATTGATATGATCGTCAATCTGGAGGTCTGGCGGGATGATGTGCTCTATGATCGGCTGGGGGTAGAAAACGAATTCACCACCATTCTTGGGGTAAAAGTCCCCACCATCACCATTCCTGTAAAGCCCGGCCGAAACCTGGCTGTGATTCTGGAAGTAGCCGCCATGAACAATCGTCAGAAAAAAATGGGCTACAACGCAGCTCTGGAATTCACCGAGCAGATCAACAAACACTTCGATGCAACCTTAAATCCAGATTAAATAGGAGGCAGTTTAAATTATGTCAAAATCATCCGGGGCCACTCTGTTAACGGAGGGCCCCATTCTCCGGCGACTGGTGGGCTTCGCCATTCCCATTTTCCTGGGGAACCTGTTTCAGCAGCTTTATAACACCTGCGACTCCCTGATCGTGGGCAACTTCGTGGGCAGCGATGCGCTGGCCGCAGTCAGCTCCTCCGGCAGCCTTATTTTTCTTATTGTGGGGCTGTTTAATGGCATCTCCATGGGTGCCGGTGTGGTCATCGCCCGGTACTTCGGTGCCCGGGACAGGGAAATGATGCAGCGGGCCATTCACGCCACTGTGTTCTTCGGGCTTATCGCCGGTATCGCCCTCACTGGGATCGGCATTGCCCTGACGCCTCTGCTGCTTCGCTGGATGGGAACCCCAGAGTCCGTTCTGCCCCAGTCCATCCTCTATTTCCGGGTGTATTTCGCTGGAATCCTGGCCGTTGTTATGTACAATATCGCCGTAGGCATTCTACAGGCCGTGGGTGACTCCAGGCATCCCCTCTACTACTTAATAGTATCCTCCCTGGTAAACGTGGTGCTGGATCTGTTCTTCGTGGCAGTTCTGGGCTACGGCGTAGGTGCTGCCGCACTGGCTACCACCATCGCCCAGACCCTGTCTGCCATTCTGGCCTTCCGTCGGCTTATGACCGCAAAGGGCACCGAATATCACGTATCTGTAAAAAAGATTCGTCCCGACCTGCCCATGCTGAAGCAGATCATGGCCATTGGCCTGCCCTCCGGCCTGCAAAACTCCATCATCTCTCTCGCCAATGTGATCGTCCAGTCCAATATCAACGCCTTCGGCGCTGCCGCCATGGCAGGATGCGGCGTTTATTTCAAGGTAGAGGGTTTTGGCTTCCTGCCTGTTACCTGCTTCTCCATGGCCCTGGCCACCTTTGTGAGCCAGAACCTGGGGGCCAATCAGCCGGAACGGGCCAAAAAAGGCGCCATTTACGGAACACTTTGCTCCGTCTGTGTGGCAGAGCTGGTGGGCCTTTGCCTCTTCACCCTGTCCCCTGTCATCATGTCCGCCTTTAACCGGGATCCGGAGGTTTTGGCCTTTGGTGTCAGCCAGGCCCATACCGAGGCCCTGTTCTATTTCCTTTTGGCCTTTTCTCACTGCATGGCCGGTGTGCTCCGGGGTGCCGGACGCTCCAAGGTTCCCATGCTGATTATGCTGGCCTGTTGGTGTGTCATCCGAATCACCTATATCACCGTTACCGTGGCCATCATTCCCGATATCCGTGTGGTCTTTGCCGGATATCCCATCACCTGGACCCTCAGTGGCATCTGTTTTCTCATTTACATGTCCCGAGGCACCTGGCTCAAGGCCCCAGAGGGACGAATTTCTTAACAAAATAGCATTAAAATCCGGCCCGCAGAAATCTGTGGGCCGGATTTTTCATATTCTATTTACAGATGCTGTGCCATCAGCCAGCGGAGCATTTCCGTCTCCTTGTAAGCAGGCTCCCAGCAGCCGTGGTTATAGCCATATTCGGCCCCATACTCTGTGTAAAAGAAATCCTGCCCCAGCTTTTTCCCCTTAGCCTGAAGGGCCCGCACCAGCGCCCGGGAGGTTCCCACAGGCACCACCACATCGTCCTCTGCATGGAAGATCCACAGGGGCTTTCCCGCAAAGGCCGATGCCGCCTGTTCTGCTGCTTTCTCGTCAATTTCACCCCCGGATTTCACTGCAATTCCGCTGCACATGGGCACCACCGCCGCAAAAAGTTCCGGGAACATATAATTCATGCGCCAGCAGCCACCGCCGCCCATGCTCATACCAGTCAGATACAGCCGATCCGTATCCACGGGGTATTTCCCGCAGATCTCATCCAGCGCAGCCTTTGCCGCCAGACAGTGCTGCTCCAGCCAGCCATAGCCATCCTGAGAACACTGGGGTGCCAAAACAAAGCACTTTTCTCCCTTGCCCTCCAGCTGCCGCCGGATAAAAACGCAGGCCCCATCGTTGGCCACCATCTGGCTCAGGTTGTCCTCTCCCCGCTCTCCGCCGCCATGGAGGAACAGTACCAGGGGATACCTGGCTCCAGCCTCCATCTCCTCCGGCACATAGAGGCGATAAGGCAGCGTGGTGCCCTCCAGGGTTATTTCTCCGGTCAAACATTTCTCTGCCAGGGGCAGACGTGCCTGCTTCAGTGCCTCATCTTTTTTCATCCGGGCCTTCATTTCCTCTGTAAATTCCATGGGCCCGGGGCCTTTCATGGCCTTTCCAAAATCCCCGTGGCTTCTAAGCTCCGGGGGTAATTTCCGATATTCCATCCTATCTGCTCCCTTCTTTTTTCTTTATTATAGCAATATTAAGAAATGAGAACAAGTGGCAGAACCAGATATCACACATCAAAAATCCATGTCCTTTTCCCCGGATCTCCCCCGGATGTATGTACGAAAAACCGCCGATGCCCCAGGGACATCGGCGGTATGTTTCAGTGATTCAGCAAATCTCTGCTGCGGCACAGGAATGTGACCACCTGGCCTCGGGTGCATTCCCCCTCCGGATTAAAAATGGTGGTGCTGTTGTCTCCGTTGGTAATCCCCTGCTCCGCCGCCCAAAGCATGGCTTCGTAGTAGAATTTTCCTTCCTTTACATCGGTAAAGCTGTGGGTTCTCTGGTTTACACCGGGTTTCCCGGCAGCACGCCACAGGAAGGTCACCACCTGGGCCCGATTGCAGGGCTCTTCCGGGCAGAACGTATCCGCTGTCATCCCGTTGGTGATGCCCTGCTCCACCGCCCAAAGCATGGCCTCATAATAGAAGGTTCCCTTCTTCACATCGGTAAACTCACATGTCCGATTGGTGGCACTGGGCTTTCCGGCGGCACGCCACAGGAAGGTCACCACCTGAGCCCGGGTACAGGTGGTATCCGGCTCAAATGTGGTGGCTGTAATTCCCTTGGTAATGTCGTAATTGGCCGCCCACAGCACAGGTTCATAATAATAGCGTCCCGCCTTCACATCCGAAAAGGGGTTTTTCAGCTTGGGTACAGTCTCCCCCTTTTCGTAGCCACAGCGTTCACAGGTATATGTTGTGGTTCCTGTTTGCCGGCTGGAGGCATATTGGGTTATCACCCCCGAGCCGTAGCTGTGTTCCAGCGCCGGAACAGGATCCGTTTCATACCGATCTCCGCAGGAAACGCACACATACTCCGTGCAGCCCTTTTCCGTACAGGTTGGCAGCACGATTCCCCTGCGGTACTCATGGGGCAGCTTGGGCTGTTCATCGGTCTGATAACTATCCCCGCAATTCTGGCAGGTGTAGACGGTATAACCGGTATGTGTACAAGTGGGGTCTACCACCGTTTTGGTGTAGTTGTGTCCCTTGGCACCAAGGGTATCCACCTTTCTGTCGCCGCACCGGCTACAGACCTCTACCTTTTCCCCGGAAGCGGTGCAGGTGGGCTCCTTTCGGGTGGTTTCATAGTCGTGGCCCAGGGCAGGCAGCACCTCCACCTCGTACCAGTCGCCGCAGTATTCACACACTGCCTTTACAACGCCTGTTTTGGTACAGTCAGGCTCCTGCCGCTGTTCCCGGTGCCGATGTCCGTTCTGGTCCACTGGAATTTCCTCTGTGTAGCTATATTCACAGTCCTGGTCGGTACAGGTGTACCGAATCAGTCCGGTGGTGCCACAGGTGGCCTCGATGACTGCGGTTCCCTGGTCAAAGTGATGCCGAATCTGTGCAATGGGTTCTGTTTTGGTGTCGCCACATACCGTACAGGTAAAGGTTCGGACACCATCGGCTTCGGTTGATGGTGCAGTGGTGACCTCACCAGAATTCCAGATGTGATCTGTTGTTGGCAGTTCGATGGTGTAGCTTCTTCCGCAGCCGCAGGTACAGGTATAGGTTTTGATTCCGGTCGCCTTGCAGGTGGAGGCCCGGGTTACACTTCCTTCGTCGTAGGTGTGCTCTGAGGTTTCGGCTTTTTTAGGAATGGGTTCTGTCTTTGTGGCAGAGCACAGGCCACAGGTATATGTCTTTTCGCCTTCACTGGTTTCGGTGGATTCTCTGGTTATAATTCCATTGTCCCAGCTGTGATCCAATGCATCGGTTTCGGTGTCTATAGCGCTATTTCCACATCGAACGCAGCTGTGCAGGGTATATCCGCCGGAGGTACAGGTGGGCTTTACCACCGTGTCCTTATATTTATGCCCCAGGGCAGGAATCGACTCCTCTTCGTAGGTATCCCCACAGTAGATACAGGTGTAGTATACGCTGCCCTTTTCTGTACAGGTGGCGTCCTTCTGCTTCCGCTGATGCCGATGGCCCGTTTGTGCCACCGTCTCAACCTTGGCAAAGCCGCAATTCATGCAGGTATAGATCCGGCTTCCCGCCTGGGTGCAGGACGGAATCCCCACAACGCCCCCGTCAAATGTATGGGGATAACAGCCATCCTGACTGCCGGGTGCATAATCCTTCTGGGAGATGGGATAGGCCCCCTGAAAGCTGGCCGTAGCGAACTCCGCATTGGGGGTATGGTTTAAAAAATTGCCGGATCCCTTTAAAAAATAGTTAGTTTTGTTTTCCCCATTCTGACCATCCCAGGTCACATCCAGGTTGTACCACAGATCTCCAATCTTCGCAATATTCCAGGCATGATCGCTGTTATGGATAATCCGCACCGGGATCCCTGCACACCGGCACATGGCGTACAGCAGGCAGGCATAGCCCTGACACACCGCCTTACCCCGGAGCATGGCTCCGTATGCGGTAAATATCAAATAATCCTCCCGGGTAGCCGTGCTGTTTTTTACCCGATCGAGCCCATCGTAGTCGTAGTCTGCACAGGAACTGATATAATCATATATGCTGCAAAGCTTCTGATAATCGGTCTGATCGGCTGTGCCCAGCTGCTCCAAAGCCTCGTCCACAGCCTCATACAGTGCCTGTTCCTGCCCGCCGTCGGTGTAATAGGTCAGCGTAAAGCTATAGCTGTAGTACGAACCGGAATAGCTGTATTGCCACGCCACGTTTTTCCAGCTCCAGCGAAGGTAGTCTCCGTCATAGGACCCCTGGGCCAGATCAAAATTATATGTCGCAGGAAACAGCTCATATTTAATATCCGGCGCACCGTCCGGGGCATAAATGTTCACAGTAAAGCTGGTCTCCCGGGCGATCATGGCCTCCCGCATCAGAATGACAGCCTCCTGCTCCGATACGTAGGCCCCATCCCCCAAAAGGGACTGAAGGGATACAGCGGAGATCTGCATATCCTGATCCTGTAGCTCTGGATACAGGGGGTTCTGCATCTGCCCGTACCCCACATGCACCTGCTGGTCAGCGGCAAAGCCAGCCATAGGGCAAACCGTCAACAGCAGTGCGAAAGTCAGCAACAGGGATAAAATTCTTCTCCAATTATGCTTCAATTCGATCTCCTCCCTTCTCGTTAATTCCATTTTAATACAGAGCTCAGGAGCCTGTCAATATAAACAGTAAAAAAATGTCGAAAAACGGTGAGAGATTTTACCGCTATCCAGGCCGGAGCGGTGAGAAGGTGCAAGTTTTTGTATATTAGGCGAATCCGTAATGACATCCAAATTTGCACCAGCCAGAGGCTTCTCCTTGAGGAGAAGCTGGCAGCCGTTAGGCTGACTGATGAGGTGTCCTTTTCCCTTTTCTGCAACATTTACTTGTTATGTAGCCTGGTTCACACCTCATCCAGCGGCTTCGCCGCCACCTTCTCCTCAAGGAGAAGGCTTTGGGTGCTGCACCAGTTTTCGATATTCTACCGACAGAACACAGCACCCCAGCAAAATCAGCATCCAGTACTTGGGCAAGAAGCTCCAATAGAGCTGAATCAGCTTATAGATTCCCACATGGAGCATCAGGCCCTCTGCCGAGGCATCCCCCAGCCATTCCACGGGCTTCATACAGGCAGTAATTACCTTGCTTCTACGCAAAAATCCAGCCAGCTCCCCTGTCAAAAACACCCCACCGGGTACCACCAACAGGAACGGGTACCACCAGAGCCCCAGATAGGTGCCCCAGGTCTCCCCCCAGCTGCTCCAGGTCATACAGGTAAGGAACAGCCCCACCGGAATGGCTCCATAGAGCACCACCCGGAGCCATTTTCCTCCGGTCTCCCCCCGAAGCTCCATCCGACCCAGCAGCATCCCCGCCAAAAACACGGGAACCCGGGTAAATGCCTCGGCATGATAGTGATAGGGCGAAAGCCACTGGGCAATAAAGCTGAGCCACGAGACAAATACCACCCACAGGAGGGGCTTCTTCCCCTCCACCACAGGGCGGTACAGCAGGGCTCCCAGAAAATAAAAGAACCAGACAGCAGAAAAATACCAGTTCAGCTGCTTTTTCTGACCAAACCACCACCCAAGCAGGGTAACGCTGCCGAAGAACTCCTTAAAGGACAGCACATGGAGACCCAGCATCACAAGGCTCCATAGAACCAAAAAGGGCATCAGCCCCGGGAAGATCCGTTTGCAGCGCTGGCGCAGATAACCCTCCCGGCCCCGTTTTTTCACAGAATGGCACAGGCCCATACCGGAAAGGAATAAAAACACATCCACCCCCAGATAGCCAATATCGTGGAGAAAATCGATCCAGGGGGCCCGGTCGATCCAGGGAATGTGGTAAAAGGCCACATAAAAAATAGCAAAGCCCATAATAAGGCTCCGGTTTTCCTTCAGGGACTGAAACATTCGCTGCGCTCCTTCCAACTTATTGGGATGATTATAGCACAGTTTCCCCGGTCTGAACAGGCAAAAACCGCAATTTCTGCCTCACAAGTTGCAATATTGCCACTATAGTTTTGAATCCGAAGCATTGCGTTGGAGGCCGTTTTATGGTATGATGAAGCTACTTTATTTAGGAGGTAAACAATCATGGAACTGATTCATAAATTCCTGTCTCCCGATGGTCCCATGGGCGGTATGCCCCCCATGGGTGGCCCTGGTGGCCCCGGCGGTATGCCTGGTATGCCCGGCATGGGTGGCCCCGGCGGTATGCCTGGTATGCCCGGCATGGGCGGCCCCGGTGGCCCTGGTGGCCCCGGTGGCCCTGGTGGCCCCGGTGGTCCTGGCGGTCCCGGAGGCCCTCCGGGCTTCGGCCCCTCCAAGCCCGGCGATGCTGCCGAGCTGAAGGATTGGGATAAGGTTGTCAATAAAGAGGCCGTTGGCCTGCTCTATAGCCTGGATGTGCTGGATGTGGAGAACAAAGGCGAAGACTTCTTTGTAAACGCCGACGCTCCCGCCTCCCCCGAGGCACTGAAGGCCCTGGCTGAAAAGGCCGCAAAGCTTGCTAAGAAGGAAACCACCTTTGTTCCCGCAGGCCCCACCCTGGACGAGGCTTGCCTCCAGCTGGTAGAGGCCCTCAAGGAGGGTAAGGACGGCCTGCCCACCATGAAGGTGATCGCTGAGAGCACCACCCTTCCCACCTTTACCATCGGCGAAAACGATCTGTTCGTTGCCCCCGCTGGCAAGGAAGTTACCATGACCGTCTCCGGTGTGGGCACCAACATGAAGCCCGGCACCTATGAGAACGTAACCCTGACCATCACCGATGCTCACACCAAGACCACCGGCGGCCCCGGCGGCGAGCACACCCACCACTTCCGTACCGCCCTCATGGTAAAGGACGGCAAGATCGTGGAGGAGAAGAGCGTGAAGGCTGCCATTCTGGAAGGCGATATCTCCGGCGAGAAGGCTTCCGGCCTGAAAATCACCGACAAGCAGCACATGTTCAACGGCGTTATGGTCACCGGCGGCAAGTACGAAATCGACAAGGCTGACCTGACCTTCATCGGCAATGGCGGCAACGACTTCCAGGGCTACGGCGCTGGCGTTATGACCACCGGCGATGCCGATGTGACCATGACCGATTCCCGGATCCATGTGGAGGGTGCCATCCGCTCCGCAGTTTGGGTTGGCGGTAAGAGCCACATGACCGTAAAGGACTCCGTCATCGATTCCTACGATGCCGATCCCTTTGACGAGGATTTCCGCTCCCTGTCCGTGCCCATGATGAAGACCGTTCCCTTCGCACTGAGCCTGGACGGCAACTGCCGTGCCACCAACGTGCTGGATCAGGGCCAGGTGGTCTACGATAACTGCGTGGTTGTTGCCGAGAAGTGGGCACCTCTGTCCACCGACTCCGGCCAGGTTCCCACCTCCCTCACCGTCAAGAACTCTCTGGCAGGTGTGGGCTATGTAGAAGAGGCTCAGGAGGGCAAAGCGTACACCGCCACCAAGACCATCGGCGGCAAGACCTGGGGCTACACCATGGCTGGCTCCGGCTACATCGCCTATGGCGACGGCGGCGTTACCGATATGTTCGAGAACTGCGAATTCTATACCCCTGACTACATTCTGATCTGCACCGGCGTACAGCCCATGACCTTCAAGAACTGCTACGGCAAGGCCACCCGTGCTCTGGCTATGTGGCATCAGGCCCGGGGCGGCGTTCTCAACATTGAGGGCGGCAAGTACGACATCGAGAAGACTGCATTCCAGATCAAGTCCGGCGCCTATGTAAACATCAACATGAAGGACACCGAGCTGAACCTGGGCGAAAACGGCGTGCTCATTCAGCAGCTGGAGAGCGACGACGCAGGCGGAATTGTCACCCGTAAGTACGTGGTTCCCATGCAGGAGGACGACTGGAGCACCGTAGCTCCCGCCGCCGACGGTGTGCCCGATTCCAACGCTGTCTTTGAGAACCAGACTCTGGTGGGCGATATCTTCAACTCTGTCTACGGCCGGAAGCACGGCCTGAACGTGGTTCTGAAGAACACCACCCTCACCGGCGTGGTTTCCTCCTCCAACGCAAACCACCTGAAGGCCGACGGCACTGTGGCCCCCGGCGGCTATGCCTTCGAGTTCGACAACCACTGGGATGCCAAGACCACCGCAGACTACAAGGTATTTGATCCCGAGGCATACAAGTACGGCTGCCGCTTCAAGAACACCGTTTCCCCCGCTGTGAACAACGAGGTGAAGCTGACTCTGGAGAATGGCTCCGTCTGGAATGTCACCGGCAAGAGCTATCTCACCGCCCTGACCGTAGGTGCAGGCTGCTCCGTAAAGGGCACCGTCACTGTAAACGGCGAAGTGGTCACCGGTGAAGGCTCCTACACCGGCAACATTGTCGTGACTGCTTAATTTTTAACACATGGGGCTGTCTCATCTGTGCCATGCTGCCCAACTGGTGTCATTGCGAACCAGTGATCGACATCACTGGTGTGGCAATCTCGCAGTGGGATAGACGACACATCTTGGGACAGCCTCTTTCATCTTCGTTTCTGGAGGAATCCCCATGTTTCGCCACATTTCCCTCTTCACATTAAAATCCCAGCCGGAAAACGGCAAAACCCAGGAAGAAAACCGGGCCATCCTGCTAAAAATGCTCCGGGAACTGCCGGAATCTGACCCCACCATCTTAAACAATGTGGTGGGAGACGGTCTGGGAGGGCCTCCCGATCTGCCCCCCGGCGGCCCCCAGTTCTGCCACGTGGCCCAGATCATTGACTTTGCCACCCTGGAGGACTGCATGGCCTACCCCGCCTCCCAGGGCCACCGGGCCCTGACGGAATTTGGCCAGGGCGTGATCGAATCCGTGGCCTGTATGGATTTTGAACTTTAATATGATGCTGACACCGGGACGCACGAAGCATTGTGCGTCCCGGTGTCAGGTTATTCCGTCATTTTTCTCAGCAGCTCCACCGCCATCTCATATTCTTCCTCTGACACTGCATCGGAAATACAGGCGTATACAGGCCAATCCGTCTCCCCAATGCACCGGAACAGCTCAATTCCGGTCACCTCTGCACAATAGGGGTTATCTTCCACCTGTAAGTCCTCTGGCAGGGTGCGGCAGCATCGGTAAAACCGATAGTCTTGGCAGAGGGTAAACTCCCCATAGCCCTCATATTCCCGGTTGTCCAGGAAAAACAGGGCGATTTCCCCGGTTTCCATGGCATTCTCAATATATTTTGGAATATTATATTGTACATTCTCACCCATAACAAAGGCCTCTGGGTGTACCTGCGCAAACTCCACCACGCCGCAGGACTTTCCGTTTCCGTCCAAATCCTCCACCAGAGTGCTGAGACTTTGGCCCATGGTATAGACCCCTTTTTCCGTGAGATAGCCCTGGGCGTAGAACCGGATCCGGACATCTGCCGCCGGATTTACCTGGCTGCTTATGATAGCGTACAGCCCCCAGCTCACCCCCAGAGCCACCGCCAGCACAAGACATCCCAGCAGCACCCGCCGCCCCCTCTTTTTTCTGTTTTCGGCAGTCTCCTTCGGGTCAGGCCGGGTGTTGCTTTTGAGCCACCGTCGGTGATCCACCATAGCCGGAATCCCGGCCCACAGGATTCTGGCCACTGCCAGTCCGAAAAACACATACCAAAATTTCCGGTTCCAGCCATATCCCAAAGCCAGGAGAAATCCGGCAACCAGCAGCAGGGACAGGATCCCGGAAAGAGCCCGATACCACCGGGGCTCTCTCGATTTTTGCTGCACCGGGCCTGTATCTCCCCGCTCACGCTCCATATCCCGCATCTGACCGATGATAATGGCCTTGTTGTTCCCTTTGTCCCGATCCATCACCAGATTGACCTGACGAAACACCCGCTCATCGGGCACCATTTCGTCCAGATTGGTCTGCTTTTTTGCCATGGATATTCCTCCCTTCTACGTTTCTATTTTACCCTGTGCCCCTGGGGCTCTGTCAAGGGTTTTTCGTAGCTTTTCCCGCCGTAATGTGCTAAGATAGTAGAAAATCACCCTGGAGGGACAGCCATGGAAACCGAAAAGCTATATTATCAGGACTCGACCCAAACCACCTTCACCGCCACCGTGGTGGAATGCCGCCCCCGAAAGGAGGGCTTCGCCATCCTGCTGGACAGAACCTGCTTCTACCCGGAGGGGGGCGGCCAGCCGGGGGATCAGGGCACCTTAAATGATGTCCCGGTGACGGATACCCACGAAAAGGAGGGGCAGGTGCTCCATTATACCGCCGAAGCTCTGGCCGCAGGTACCACGGTCAACGGAAAAATCGACTGGAACCGCCGTTTTGACCTTTCTCAGCAGCATTCCGGGGAGCACATGGTCTCCGGCGTAATCCACCGCCGGTGGGGCTACGACAACGTGGGCTTTCACATGGGCTCTGACCGAATCACCATTGATTTTTCCGGCCCCCTGACGGAGCAGCAGCTGCTGGAGGTGGAGACGGAAGTCAACCGGCGAATCTGGGAAAACAGCCCGGTAAAATGCTGGTACCCCAGCCCGGAGGAACTGAAAACCATCCCTTACCGGAGCAAAAAGGAGCTGACGGGAAAAGTCCGTATTGTGGAATTCCCCGGGGCAGACATCTGCGCCTGCTGCGGCACCCACGTAACACACACCGGGCAGATCGGCCTTGTAAAGCTGCTCAGCGTGGAAAAATTCCACGAAGGTGTCCGGGTTGAGATGCTGTCCGGCCGCCGGGCCTATGAATACCTGACCAAGGTACAGCAGCAAAACCGCACCGTGTCCCAGCTGCTTTCTGCCAAGCCCCTGGAAACAGGAAGGGCTGTGGAAAATCTGCAAAAGGAGCTGGAAGCCCAGAAATCCCGGATTTTCGGGCTGGAAAACACCATTTTTGCCGCTCAGGCAGAGGCTTTCCGAGGAAAGGGCCACGTATGTGTTCAGCTTAGGGATCTGACCGCCGATGGCGTTCGCCGGGGCGCCATTGCCATTCAGGAGACCTGCGGCGGCCGTGCTGCCGTCTTCTCCGGCTCCGATGAAACCGGCTATAAGTACGCCGTGGGCTACCCCAAGAGAGATCTCCGAGACTGGGTCAAGGAGCTAAACGCTGCCCTCAATGGCCGGGGCGGAGGCAAGCCCGGTTTTGTTCAGGGCTCGGTGGGTGCAAAATGGGACGAAATTGTTGCATTTATGTCGGAACAAGGATTTTCGGTTGCTTCTGCGCTTTAAAGAGGCTATAATAATTCCATCTAATATGAAAGAAGGGCTATTTATGGTATACAAGGTATTTGAACACACCCCCGGTGCCGAGCGGGAAACCACCATTGACTTTGGTGCCCAGACCGCTTCCGTGGATATTGCCCCCGGCCAGTGGGCCACTGTCCCCTTCCTGGAGCCTGCCCAGGTTCAGGACGGAAAATTTGCATTTAAGATCGAGCAGGGCGGCCTGACCCGGTGCTATGAGGGCACTGTGGACGAAAATGGCAACGTAGAAGGAAAAATGGTATTCATCGGCGGCATGGAGGGCGTTGTGGTAGAATTCTCCACCGAATCCCGTCCGGTTGAAGCACCTCCCATGCCCGCAGGCGGGCCTCCTCCCGGCGGTCCCGGTGGCCCCGGCGGACCTGGTGGCCCCGGCGGACCTGGTGGCCCCGGTGGACCTGGTGGTCCCGGTGGACCCGGTGGCCCTGGCGGCCCCGGAATGCCTCCTCCCCCCAAGGGCTAACGTAACTATATAAAACGCGCCGAGGGTTCCTTTCGTTGGAACGTACCTCGGTGCGTTTTGTTTTATGCTTCGTCTAAGGAAACCGGCAAAAATTCTCCCCGATTCACATTGTATAGTCCCCGGGTGGTGATTCGGGCCTGCGGAATCACCGGCAGGGCCAAAAAGGACAGGGTGATAAATGGATCCACCTGCTGGGGAACCCCCATGTGTCTTGCCTGGGCAATCATTTTTTGCAGCTGCTCCGATACCTGACTGTAGCTCCAGCTGCTGATAAGCCCCATGATCTCCAGGGTCAAAACCTCTGGCTCCTTCCCCGACTCCACCACCGCATAGCCGCCGCCACAGGCGATGAGCGCATTTACAGCCCGGTACATATCCCGGTCATTGTCCCCCACCACGATCAGGTTGTGGGAATCGTGGCCTACGGTCGAGGCAATGGCACCACCCCGTACCTTTAGTCCCTTAACAATGCCCAGCCCCATCTTCCCGGTGCCGTGGTGCCGCTCCAGCACAGCAATCTTCTGGTAGGTCTCATCGGGAACAAAACAGCCATCCTGCACCTGGACACAGTCCACAGTCTCCCGGGTCAGGATCTCCCCGGGGATCACCTCTACCACCCGGGCATTTCTTCCGGTCAGGGGCAGCTTCAATTTCTCCGGCCCCTCCAGTTTAACGTGAACGGTTTTCAGCAGCTTTTCCGACACAGGCTTTCGCTCCATTGGTCTTTCTACCACAGGCTGCCCCTTGTGGTAAACCTGCTGAATCTCCACCTGATGAAGATCCTTCAGCACCACCAGATCTGCCTGATAGCCGGGCGCAATGGCCCCCAGATCCTTCAGCCCATATCGCCGGGCAGGATAAAAGGACGCAATTTTATAGGCCTCCATGGGATTAAGCCCCAGAGCGATGGCTTTTTCCACGTTGTACCCAATATGCCCCTGGCTCCTAATATCCTCAATGTGCTTGTCATCGGTACAGAACGCCAGCTGATGGCAGGGCAGGTTGTTTTCCACCACCCCACGGATAATCCCCTCCAGGTTCTTCGCCGCAGTACCTTCCCGCACCAGAATCTGCATTCCGGCCCGCATTTCCCGCAGGGCATCTTCAAAGGTGCAGCACTCATGGTCGGTCTGAATTCCGGAAAGCACATAGCACTGGGTCTCTTTTTCGCCCAAATAACCGGCGTGACCGTCTATGATCTTATTCTGGAACAGCCGCAGCTTCTCCAGCATATCCCCCCGGCAGGAGATGACTCCGTCACAGTCCATGACCTCTCCCAGTCCCAGCACTCTGGGATTGGAAAGGTAGTCTGCCATATCCCCGGCATCGAATGTGCAGCCATTGTCCTCGTAGGGCCCCGCCGGAACACAGGAAGGCATCATCACATATACATTGGCCTGTGCATCCTCTGTTTCTCCTAGAATATAGTCGATCCCCTCCTTGCCAGCCACATTGGCCGCCTCATGGGGATCCACAATAAAGGTGGTGGTGCCCTGGAGCCCCGCCTGCTGGATCAGCTCTCCCGGATTTACCAGAGTAGACTCCAGATGAAGATGGGCGTCAATAAACCCGGGGGCCACATAGCTGCCCTTCAGATCGATCTCCTCCACACCATCGTAGGCTCCCACACCCAGAATTCTGCCCTGGGCAATGGCAATGTCACCCTCCAGAATTTCATTGGTCAAGACCTGAAGAATTTTTCCGTTTTTCAGTACCAGGGGGGCTTTCTCTTTGCCCAGAGCCATCTGGGCCTCTGTTTTTGTGTAACACCACATAGGTTCCACCTCGTTTCCATTTGTAAAAAAGCAGAGCTGTCTTGTATGGGGGACAGCTCTGCTTTTTTAGTTGTTGGTATCCAATAGGCCGCTTTCGGCCATGGAGACATAGTCTCCGTCTGCCACCACAATGTGATCCACCAGCAGAATTCCCAGCAGATCCAGAGCATGGCCCACCGCCTTGGTTGTTTGAATATCCTCCTGCGAGGGCACCGCAATGCCGCTGGTATGATTATGCGCCAGGACCACAGATGTGGCTTTCATATTCAGGGCCGTTTCCACCACCCGGCGAACGCTCAAATTCGCATAGTTCACCGTGCCGCTGAACAGCTTCACGCAGCCCAGCGCCTTGCACTTTGCATCCAGTCCCAGCAGATACACCACTTCCTCTGTCTCATTGAAGAAAAAGGGCACCAAATAGTCTCCACAGCGCTGGGTCGTATTCAAGATGGTTTCAAAGCTGGCTTTTGATATCTGCTGCCGCCGAGCCACCGCCGGAATCATCTTCAAAAGGGTGGCAGCGTTTTGGGTCAGTTTCCCACGGGTCTCCAGATCCTCCACAGAGGCATCAAATACCGCTGCCAAAGATCCAAATTCATTCAGGAGGTGATGGGCCATGGGGTTGGTGTCTTTCTGGGGAACGGCATAGTACAGTACCATCTCCAGCACATTGACATCATGGAACGCATCCAGACCATTGTTCAGAAATTTGTCCTTCATCCTCTGGCGATGGCCACCGTGGGGATGATTTGGGGCTCCCATCAGTGCTTGGCGCCGTAGGTGGCAAGATAATTTTCCATCCGCTCCTTCATGGCGTCATCAATATAGACCTTACCATCAATAGGCCGATTGTAGAGGAAGTCGATGATCTGGCGGACGGTAACAATGGGGAATACGGCAATTCCGTAGTCATCCCGCAGCTCATCCAGTGCAGACTTTTCCCCGGTGCCCTTTTCCATCCGGTCTACAGACACAAACAGCGCATTGATCTTCACATCTGCAATGGTCTTGAAAAGGGCAATGGTTTCCCGGACAGCGGTTCCGGCAGTAACAACATCCTCCACAATGGCAATTCTCTGGCCGTCCTGAATCTTGGCACCTACCAGATTGCCGCCCTCACCGTGATCCTTGGCTTCCTTCCGGTTGAAGGCATAGGGGTAATCCTCGCTGTAGTTCCGGTACAGGCTGGCTGCAGAAGTAACCACCAGAGGAATGCCCTTGTATGCAGGCCCGAAGAGCACATCTGCGCCGCCGGCCTTCTCCAGATTTTCATGGATACAGGCTGCATAATAGGTTCCCAGCGCATCTGCCTGAGCTCCGGTTTTGTAGTTGCCGGTATTGATAAAATAAGGGGTCTTTCTGCCGGACTTGGTGGTGAAGTCCCCAAAGGTCAGCACGCCGGAGCGCACCATAAACACAATAAACTCTTCCTGGTAAGTCATAAGAGCCTCCCTGATTATTTGTTTTTTCACATTATATCACAGAAAAAAGCAATGGAAAAGCCCCTTTTTATCTGGATATGGTGCAAAGGGTACACCCATATGCGGGTGTACCCTGAAAGGAAATTGTTTACGCTTCTTTTTTCTCCAGCAGCAGCTGGCGATTTTTCCACTTGCCGGAGTAATAGTAGGCTCCCGCCATGATGGTGGTAACAAAGCCAGCCAGGGCGTTGCCCAGCCAGTAGCCCTCCAGACCCATGATGTTGCCCAGAAGAATACACAGACCGATTCTAGCCACCACGCCATCCAGCACGGAGATCACCAAGCCCAGCATGGCTGCGCCCACACCGTCCACCACACAATAGGGGGCGGTCATAGAGAACATGGAAAGGAGCCATACCGCCGCAATGGGCATATACCGGGAGGCCATGGCGATCACATCTGCGTCGGAGGAAAACAGGGAGAAGATCTCCTCGTCCAGCAGCAGATAAATACCGCAGAAGATGACACAGAAGGTCATACAAATGGTCATAACAGCCCGGTAGCACTGCTTCACCCGATCCATTTTTCTGGCCCCAAAGCTCTGGCCAATCATGGTGGCACCGGACACCGACAGTGCCCCCACCACAATGTTCATCACCGAGTTCAGCTTGCCGCCAATGGAGTCTGCCGCAGATGCCACCACGCCGGACTTGTTCACCATGGAGTTGACATACATCATGGAGCAGGTAATCAGCAGGCACTGGGCGATATAGGGAATGCCCAGCTTGGAAATTGGAACAAGCCGCTCCTTAGAGGGCTTAAAGCTGCGAAGCTTAAAATCAAAGCCGAACCGTTCCTTGTTCTTATAGAGGTAAACCAGAGATGTAATAAAGCTGACCCCCTGGGCAATCACCGTGGCCAGGGCTGCACCGGGGGCAGACATATGGAAGCCCCACACGAATATAATGTCCAAAATCAGATTTACCACCGAAGCGATGGCAATAAACACCATGGGCAGCTTGCTTTCCCCCATGCCACGGAGCACACCGCAGACCGCATTGTAGCCATAGATAAAAATCATACCGCAGCAGCAGATGATGGTATAGCCACGAGCGTCAGCCCAAGCCGCCTCCGGCGTGTTCATAACAGACAGCATGGGATTACAGCAGATGATACCCAGAATTCCGAAGATCACCGCCAAAACCACCTCGGAGGTAAGCAGGGTACCAATGGTGGGCTGAAGATCCTTATCCTGGGCCCCCACCTGCTGGGAAAGAAGCACCTGGGCACCGTAGGAAAATCCCATACCCACCGACATGAACATATTCATAATCTGGCCCCCAATGCCCACTGCGGACAGGCCCGAGGAGCCTACCACCTGGCCGACCACCACCATGTCCACCATGGAGTATACCGCCTGAAGGGCGTTGGCCAGAGCCACCGGGATGGCAAAGCTGAGAAGCTGCCGCAAAACCGGCCCCTTCGTCAAATCTTTTGCAATTTCGTTCGACATAGAAACCTCCTTGTTTCCATAAAAAATGCCTGTAAAAACAGGCGCAATATCAGAGACATTATAACGGAAATCGCTGGAATCTGCAAGAGGAAATCTGTGTTCGCCGGGATGCAGGGCAACAAAATGGGCTACAAATCATCAAATTTGCACCGGCCTTGGCTCGCCCCATTGGGGAGAGCTGTCAGCGGAGCTGACTGAGAGGGGGAATACGGTTTGCGAACCAGCGACATGGTGGGAAACCTGTTCACTATTCACTCTTACTTCTTACCTGCATCGCCCCTCTCCGACCGCCGTTGGCGGCCACCTCTCCCCGAAGGGGCGAGGCAAGGGTGCTCCCGCACCAGATGCAAAAGGGCCGCCCCGGCGGGGCGGCCCTGAAGCTGATTGGATCAGATCTGATTTGCAGCACCGAAAGCGGTGGTAACAGCAAAGTGGACATTGCCCACACGGAAGCAGTCGCCAACGAAGTCGGTCTTGTCAGCAGCACCGTACAGAGCCTGGCAGCCCTCGGTGTTGGGACGGGCACCGGTGCACATAACGATGCAGTCGCAGTCGATATGCTTGTCCTCGCCCTCGAAGTTTACATAATTTACGCCGGTGTCATCAATGGAGGTGTACTTCTTTATACCCTTGACCCAGTTGAACTTCTCCAGCTTCAGCCAGGCATCCTCCAGCATGGTGACATAGTGGGCGTGAGGTGCATCGGCAGCCAGAGACTTCTGACGACACATAACGGTTACATTGTGGCCCTTCTCAGCCAGATACATACCGGTCTCAACGCCGGTCTCGGAGCCGCCGATGACCACAATGTTCTGGGGCAGCTCTACGCCGTCCTTGTAAACGTCCATGGTGGTGAGCACCTTGGGGCTGTCGGCACCGGGAATGTTGGCCTTGGTGAATACGGGGCCAATGGCCAGAATCACATGGTCAAAGT
The DNA here is from genome assembly GCA_964522835.1 of uncultured Oscillospiraceae bacterium. Lineage (GTDB taxonomy): Bacteria > Bacillota > Clostridia > Oscillospirales > Oscillospiraceae > HGM13006. Next base: position 1,114 of record CAZFXB010000007.1, on the reverse strand, counting down.
TCTCTTTCTCCAGCATTTCACGGGTAGCCTCGGTGTTCAGACGGATCTCAACACCCTTCTTGTAGCACTGACGAGCCAGGAAATCCTTAAAGTCAGCCAGAGGCCACTTGAAGGAGACCAGATCTGCATGGGTCAGCTGACCGCCCAGCTTGGCTTCCTTCTCGAAGAGGACAACCTTGTGGCCCCGATCTGCCAGGGTCATAGCCGCATACATGCCGCCAGGGCCGCCGCCTACAACGCCAACCTTCTTTTCCTTCTCCACGGGAGCGATCATGCGATCGATCTTGTCTTCCAGGCCGATGAGGGGGTTGACGGAGCAGAAGGAGCGGAACTTATCGGTGTCGTTGGGCACATGGCACTTGTTGCAGCGGACGCAGGGGGTGATGTCCTCGCCCCGGCCCTCGTAGAGCTTCTTGCCGTACTCGCTGTCGCAGATCCAGCTGCGGGCCATCTGAATCAGGTCGGCCTTCTCGTCCCGGATAATGCTCTCGCACAGGTCGGCATCGTGGAGACCTGCAGTGGCACCGATAAGGAGCTTTGCACCACGCATATGGCAATCCTGGGTTACTGCGGTGGTAACATCCTCGTTGGGCCAGCGGGTCTGGCGGGTGGAGGTGAATCCGGTGGGATGCTGGGGATCCTGCACGCCATTCCGGATGCTCAGTACATCACAGTGACCCTCCAGCATACGGGCCAGCGCTACGGTGTCGGAAATGGTCACGCCGCCGGGCTCGGTGCCGGAAATAAGCACCTCCAGGGGGAAGTCCTTACCCAGAGACTGCTTCATGGCATCCAGGAACTCAATGAGGAACCGGGCACGGTTCTCGATGGTATCAACGCCATACTCGTCGTGACGCTGGTTGGTCAGAGGGCTCCAAAGCTGTGCGCCAATATGACCACGGTAAGCGTTGTGGAAGGAGAACATCTGGAAGCCCAGAGATTTCAGCTCCAGGGCGCTCTGAACAGAGGTGTCGATATACTCCTGCATCTGCTTCTTGGTAACGGTGTTACATACGCAGCGGCCCAGCTCTACCACCTGAATGGGAGACTTGACCTGAGCGGGACGGGTCTCCTCAAAGGGGCCGCCAAACATATCGTCCATGCCGCCGGGGCC